>NZ_JAAKTN010000004.1:0-290471 GCF_049174455.1 Aeromonas sp. 601027
TGGTGCGCCCGAGAGGATTCGAACCTCTGACCACCTGGTTCGTAGCCAGGTACTCTATCCAGCTGAGCTACGGGCGCCCTGTTTTAAAACGATAAAAAAAGCTTACTTATCAGTAAGCCTTTTCCAAAGTGTCGACTTGCTGATGGTCAACACATGACTCTTGCTTGAGTCGTAATATGGTGCGCCCGAGAGGATTCGAACCTCTGACCACCTGGTTCGTAGCCAGGTACTCTATCCAGCTGAGCTACGGGCGCAAATGGCGGAGAAGGGGGGATTCGAACCCCCGATGCGGGTATAAGCCGCATACTCCCTTAGCAGGGGAGCGCCTTCAGCCTCTCGGCCACCTCTCCGTTTGCGGGGCTGATAATACTTCACAGGGATTTTTAGTCAAACACTTTTTTGGAGAAAAAAGTGCGTTCGCTCAGCATTTGGTCAAAGCGTGGAATATTCAAACAATATCGGCACTTATCCCGCAGTTTCGCGCCCTGCAGGGCGATTTCAGGGGGGCCGGAAAAACAAAAGGCGACACATGAGGTGTCGCCTTGTCACAGCCATGAAAGTGGCTTAGAAGCCCGGTTGGCCCGGAACTTTCTCGGCCTGGATGCGCTGGTAGATCTCTTCGCGGTGTACGGAGACCTCTTTCGGCGCGTTAACACCGATACGGACCTGGTTACCTTTAACGCCCAGTACGGTGACAGTCACTTCATCACCAATCATCAGGGTTTCCCCAACACGACGAGTCAAAATAAGCATTCGCTTGCTCCTGTATCCTGTTTTGTTTTTATATCGATATGCGACATTATCTAACAAAGATACCGATATGGTAAATGGTTGAAACTAAATCAATCAGAGATTGTTAGCCCAAGGGCTGCTCTTGCGGTGCCTGATCCAACCCGAAAGCCGCGTGCAGGGCTCGCACCGCCAACTCCAGATACTTCTCGTCAATCACCACAGAGATTTTGATTTCAGAGGTCGAGATCAACTGCATGTTGATCCCCTCCTCGCCCAATACCTTGAACATGGTGCGCGCAACACCGGGATGGTTCCACATGCCGACACCGACAATGGAAACCTTGGCAATTTCGCCATTTCCCTGCACGCAGGAGGCGCCAAGTTCGGTGGCGGTCTCCTCCAGCAGCGCCCGGGCGCGGCGATAGTCGTCACGATTCACCGTGAAGGTGAAGTCGGCGGTGCCATCTCCCAGGGTGTTCTGCACAATCATGTCGACATCAATGTTGGCGTCGCTGATCGGATTCAGGATCTGCGCGGCAACGGTTGGTCTGTCCGGCACGCCCAGAATGGTCAGGCTGGCCTCGTTGCGGTTAAAAGCGATCCCGGATACCAGGGGAGCTTCCATCCTATCACCTCCATATGTGATTAAGGTTCCCTCTCCATCGATAAAGCTCGACAGCACCCGCAGCGGGACGCGGTACTTGCCCGCAAACTCCACCGAGCGGATCTGCAACACCTTGGCGCCGAGACTGGCCATCTCCAGCATCTCCTCGAAGGTGATGGTGTCAAGACGACGCGCCTTGGGCTCGATGCGCGGATCCGTGGTGTATACCCCATCCACATCGGTAAAGATCTGGCACTCATCGGCCTTGATGGCCGCCGCTACAGCAACCGCCGTGGTATCCGAACCGCCGCGGCCCAGCGTCGTGATGGCGTTATGCTCGTCACGGCCCTGGAAACCGGCGATCACCACCACCTTGCCCGCAGCCAGTTCGGCATGAACCAGCCCGGTGTCGATGTGGGTGATGCGCGCCTTGCCATAGGCGGAATCGGTATGAATCCGCACCTGATCACCGGTCATTGAGACCGCAGGACAACCGCGTTTGTTCAACGCGATCGCCAGCAGCGCTATGGTGACCTGCTCACCGGTGGAGACCAGTACATCCATCTCCCGCCGGTTGGCATCAGGATCCAGCTGCTGGGCCATGCCCAGCAGCCGGTTGGTTTCGCCCGACATGGCGGAGACAACCACCACCACGTCGTGTCCCTGGGCGCGGGTCTGCTCGACCCGCTCAGCTACCGCCTCGATCCGCTCCAGTGTGCCGACCGAGGTGCCGCCGTACTTCTGTACATAGAGTGCCACAGATCACCTCGCCCGATTACAGGCGCTCTTCCAGCCAGGAGTGAACGGATTGCAGCGCTGCCGGCACCGCCTCAGGCTGGGTACCACCCGCCTGTGCCATGTCCGGACGGCCACCGCCCTTGCCACCCACCTGCTGGGCAACCAGATTGACCAGTTCCCCGGCCTTGACCTTGCCGGTCAGGTCGTTGGTGACACCGGCGATCAGGTTAACCTTGCCGTCGGCACAGGTGGCCAGCAGTACAACACCGGACTTCATCTGGTTCTTCAGTTCGTCCAGCATGCCGCGCAGGGATTTCGGATCGGCCCCTTCCAGCGCTGCAACCAGCACCTTCTGACCGTTGATCTCGATCACCTGACCCAGCAGGTCGTTACCGGCCTGAGCGGCCAGCTTGGCCTTGAGCTGCTCCAGCTCGCGCTCCATCATCTTGGCCTTGTCCAGCATCTGGCGAACCTTGTCGGCGATGCAGAACTGGTCGCCTTTCACCAGGGCGGCAGCCTCTTCAATCTGCTCGCCAACCTGATGCATGAAGTCGATGGCCGCTTTGCCGGTCACCGCTTCGATACGGCGCACGCCAGCAGCGATGCCGCTCTCGGCGATGATCTTGAAGAAGCCGATATCACCGGTGCGCTTGGCGTGAGTACCGCCGCACAGCTCGGTGGAGTAGTCACCCATGCGCACCACGCGCACGTCGTCTTCATATTTTTCACCAAACAGCGCCATGGCACCGGCGGACTTGGCCGCTTCCAGATCCATCAGCTGGGTGGTGATTTCGTGGTTGGCGCGGATCTGGTTGTTGACCAGCTCCTCGACCCGGCGAATGGTCGCCATGGTCAGCCCCTCGAAGTGGGAGAAGTCGAAACGCATGCGCTCGGCACCAACCAGAGAACCTTTCTGGGTGACATGCTCGCCCAGTGCCTGACGCAGGGCAGCGTGCAGCAGGTGAGTCACGGAGTGGTTCAGGGCGATGGCCTGACGACGGTCAGCGTCAACCACGGCTTCCACTTCGGCGCCCTTCTCCAGGGTGCCCAGCTCCATGTAACCCTTGTGGATGATCGCCTTGCCCGCTTTCAGGGTATCAGTCACGGCAAAGATGCCGTCGTCCACTTTCAGGATACCGCTATCACCGACCTGACCACCGGACTCGGCATAGAAGGGGGTCTGCTCCAGCACGATGACCGCTTCGTCACCGGCGATAAGACCGCTCACCTCTTCCACACCCTTGTAGATACCGACCACGCGGGTACGCTCGGTCAGGGTCTTGTAACCGGTGAAGGGGGTCTCGAAGTCGAGCTTGAGCATCTCGTTGTAGTTCACGCCGAAGCTGGAAGCCTCTTTGGCACGAGCACGCTGCTTCTCCATCTCGGCCTTGAAGCCCTCTTCGTCGATGCCGATCTCGCGCTCGCGCACCACGTCGGCAGTCAGGTCGGCCGGGAAGCCGTAAGTGTCATATAGCTTGAACACCACTTCGCCCGGAATAACCTTGGCATCACCCAGGTTGGCCAGAGCATCTTCCAGCAGCAGCAGACCGCGATCCAGGGTGCGGACAAACTGCTCCTCTTCGATGCGCAGCACGCGCTCGACCAGCGGCAGCTGGGCGATCAGCTCGGCAGCGACATCCTTCATCTGCACTGCCAGCTCGGCAGCCAGTTTGTAGAAGAAGACATCGGTCGCGCCCAGCTTGCGACCGTGACGCACGGCGCGGCGGATGATGCGACGCAACACATAGCCACGACCTTCGTTGGACGGCATCACGCCATCTGCCACCAGGAAGGCGCAGGAGCGGATGTGGTCAGCGATGACGCGCAGAGACTGGTTGCTCAGGTCGGTGGTGCCGACAATCTCGGCCGCTTTCTTGATCAGCGCCTGGAAGATGTCGATTTCGTAGTTGGAGTGGACACCCTGCATGATGGCGGAGATACGCTCCAGACCCATGCCGGTATCCACGGACGGACGCGGTAGCGGCTCCATGGTGCCGTCAGCCTGACGGTTGAACTGCATGAAGACCACGTTCCAGATCTCGATGAAACGGTCGCCATCCTCTTCCGGTGAGCCGGGACGGCCGCCCCAGATGTGATCGCCGTGGTCATAGAAGATCTCGGTGCAGGGACCGCACGGGCCGGTATCGCCCATCGCCCAGAAGTTGTCGGAAGCGTAAGGGGCACCCTTGTTGTCACCGATGCGCACGATGCGATCGGCCGGGACACCGACCTCTTTTTCCCAGATATCGAAAGCTTCATCGTCAGTCGCGTAGACGGTCACCAGCAGGCGCTCTTTCGGCAGCTGCAGCACCTCGGTCAGGAAGCCCCATGCAAACTTGATGGCATCCTGTTTGAAGTAGTCACCGAAGCTGAAGTTACCCAGCATTTCAAAGAAGGTGTGGTGACGAGCGGTATAGCCGACGTTTTCCAGATCATTGTGCTTACCACCGGCACGCACGCAACGCTGGGAAGTCGTCGCGCGATTGTAGGCACGCTTGTCTGCGCCAAGGAACACGTCCTTGAACTGGTTCATACCCGCGTTGGTAAACAACAGGGTCGGGTCGTTATGCGGTACCAGCGAGCTGGAGGAGACAACCTGGTGCCCCTGGGAACGGAAATACTCGAGAAACGCAGCGCGAATCTCTGACGTGGACATATACATGGAAAATCCTGCTTGATTCGAATACGGACTTTTAACCGCATTAATGTAAGTTTTCTGCGGGGTAAAGTAAAACGGACAGGGCCGCCACGGGCGAAAAAGCGCACATAAACGGGCCAGAAAAGAGCGGCACCGCCTACAGTGGCTTTTTCCACTGTCGAGAGGCAAAAAAGCAGCGCAGAAAGAGGGATGAGATAAACAAAAGGCGGCTTTTTCGGAATTGCGCTCGCAACCTACTGAGCCAGCAGGAAAAACCAGCCACAAGGAGAGGTAAAACGACTGTTGCCACGCAGTGGCGTTACTCCTCCCGCTCCTGCAGGGCCGAGATGGCATAACGGGCCTGATCCTGGGTAAAACCGCGCCCCAGCAGATATTTGAGCCACTTCATCCGCAGCTTGAAATCCGCCAGATCGGCCACCCTGGCGCGCCGTTCGAGCAGGGCAAACGCCAGTTCGAACCAGTCCAGCTCCGGCTGATCGAATGCGGCATCAATCTGCATATCGTCGAGCCCCTTGCGGCGCAGATCGAAGCGGATCTTGATGGGGCCATGGCCCTTGGCGGCACCGGCCCGTACAGCCATACCGCCGTAACGTTCGTCATTGACCCAGTTGTAACCGCGGCAGTAGTCGACCACCGCCTCGATCACCTCTTCATTGAAGCCCTGCTGGCGCAGCCGGTTGGCCAGCTCCGACTCGGCACTCTCGCGGCGGGCCAGACTGCGCATGGCATAGCCGCGGGCCGCAGCCAGTTGTTCTTCAAAGGTGAGTTCGACAGGTTTGTCAGCAGATTCATCAACCATCATAAATAACAAGGCCGGGTATCTACCCGGCCTTCCTTTGTTCCTTATTCGAACTCTTGTTCGCTTTCGGCATCGAACTCGTCTGCCTCAACCGGAACAGCCTTGTCATCGACTGGCACGGCACCGGAGAGCAGCAGCTCGCGCAGGCGGGCTTCCACTTCACCAGCCATCACCTTGTTCTCGGCGAACAGCTTCATCACGTTGGCCTTGCCCTGACCGATCTTCTCGCCGTTGTAGCTGTACCAGGCACCGGCCTTGTCGATCAGCTTGTGCTTGACGCCGAGATCCACCAGCTCGCCCTCTTTGGAGATACCGGCGCCGTAGAAGATCTGGAATTCGGCCTGCTTGAAGGGCGGGGCCACCTTGTTCTTGACCACTTTGACGCGGGTCTCGTTACCGACCACTTCGTCACCTTCCTTGATGGCACCGATACGACGGATATCCAGACGCACGGAGGCGTAGAACTTGAGCGCGTTACCACCGGTAGTGGTCTCCGGGCTACCGAACATGACGCCGATCTTCATCCGGATCTGGTTGATGAAGATGCACAGGCAGTTGGCGTTCTTGATGTTGGCAGTCAGCTTGCGCAGTGCCTGGGACATCAAACGGGCCTGCAGGCCAACGTGGGAATCCCCCATCTCCCCTTCGATTTCCGCTTTCGGGGTCAGGGCCGCCACGGAGTCGACGATGATGACGTCAACCGCGTTGGAGCGAACCAGCATGTCGCAGATCTCCAGCGCCTGTTCACCGGTATCCGGCTGAGAGATCAGCAGGTCGTCGACGTTGACGCCCAGCTTGGCAGCATAGATAGGGTCGAGGGCGTGTTCCGCATCGACGAAGGCACAGGTTTTGCCTTTCTTCTGGGCTTCCGCGATCACCTGCAGGGTAAGGGTGGTTTTACCGGAAGATTCCGGGCCGTAGATTTCGACGATACGGCCACACGGCAGACCGCCGATCCCCAGAGCCACGTCCAGCGAGAGGGAACCGGTAGAGATGGCTTCGATATCCATGGTCTTGCTGTCGCCCAGACGCATGATGGAACCTTTGCCGAACTGCTTTTCAATCTGACCCAGCGCAGCCGCCAGTGCCTTCTGTTTGTTCTGATCCATGCCAATCTCCGCTGGAAATCGTGAGTAAGAAGTGAAGTTGGGCTAAGTATACTGTCTATTCATACAGTATCAAGCCCAATTTATCTGAGCAGGGCCAACAGACCCGACAAGGCCTGTCTCACCGCCTGCTGGCGTACCTGTCGGCGATCTCCGTCGAAGCGGGCCAGCAGGGAGTGGTGACGACCATTGCGGTCGGCCCAGGCGAACCAGACGGTGCCGACCGGCTTGCCTTCGGTGGCGCCGCCGGGGCCGGCGATGCCGCTGATGGCAACGCTGATGGAGGCAGACGAGTGCGCCAGCGCGCCGCGGGCCATCTCCAGCACCACCGCCTCGCTCACCGCGCCGTGCCGCTCAAGGCTCTCGCTGCTCACCCCCAACATCTGCTGTTTGGCCTCGTTGGTGTAGGTGACAAATCCGCGATCGAACCAGCCGGAGCTACCCGCGATGTCGGTGATGGCCGTAGCCACCCCACCGCCGGTACAGGATTCGGCGGTCGCCGCCAGCCAGCCCCGTTGACCGAGGGCCCGTCCCAGCTCGATGGCAAGGTGCTCTATCTCTGCATCCAGTTTCATCACGACTCCTTCTGATCCGCTCAAGAGGCACATTATGCGATCCCGCTAGCGCCGCCCGCAACCACGGCAGACCGCCCTTGCCTGCCGCAATGTGAGGTACCGCACCGGAGCCATGCCTTCAATAGTGCAGAACAACCGCGCCCGGAACACCCGCTCCCCCGCCGCGGCGCTTATGTGTAGAATGGCGCCATCAAGCTCAAGGCTCATCACCGCAGACACCGGCCCGCAGAGGCCCCTTCTGGAACAGAACATGACCGCACAACACCAAGCCAGCGGCGCCACAAGCTCCGCTCCCGGCGCCAATCTGAGCGCCCACACGCCCATGATGCAGCAGTACCTTGGCCTCAAGGCCGAGAACCCGGAGATCCTGCTGTTCTACCGGATGGGCGACTTCTACGAGCTGTTCTATGACGATGCCCGCAAGGCCTCTCAGCTGCTCGACATCTCCCTGACCAAGCGCGGCCAGTCGGCGGGCAGCCCCATCCCGATGGCGGGGGTGCCCTATCACGCTATCGAAGGGTATCTGGCCAAGTTGGTGCAGCTCGGCGAGTCGGCCGCCATCTGCGAACAGGTGGGGGATCCCGCCACCAGCAAGGGGCCTGTGGAGCGCAAGGTCATTCGCATCATCACCCCGGGTACCGTCTCCGACGAGGCTTTGCTCAGCGAGCGACAGGACAACCTGATCGCCGCCGTCTATCACGATGGCCGCCGCTTCGGTTACGGCACCATGGACATCGGCTCCGGCCGCTTCTTCATCAACCAGTTCGAGAAAGAAGAGACCTTGCTGGCAGAGCTGCAGCGCACCAATCCGGCCGAACTGCTCTACCCGGAATCGTTCGAGTTCCTGCACCATATAGAGGGTCGCCGCGGCCTGCGTCGCCGCCCGGAGTGGGAGTTTGAGCTGGGCACCGCCCGCAAACTGCTCTGCCAGCAGTTCGGCACCCAGGATCTGGTGGGATTTGGCGTCGACAAGAGCGAGACCGCCCTGTGCGCCGCTGGTTGTCTGATGCAGTACGTAAAGGACACCCAGCGCACCGCCCTGCCCCACATCCGCAGCGTGCGCCTGGAGCAGCCGGATCACGCGGTCATCATGGATGCCGCCACCCGCCGCAATCTGGAGCTGACCCAGAATCTGGCCGGTGGCTACGAAAATACCCTGGCCGAGGTGCTGGATCGCACCGCCACCCCCATGGGCAGCCGCCTGCTCAAGCGCTGGATCCACCAGCCGATCCGCGATCGGGTGATCCTGAAAGGTCGCCAGAGCACCATCCATACGCTTATCGAGCAGAACCTCTACGATGAACTGGGCAGCCTGCTGCGTCAGGTCGGGGATGTGGAGCGGGTGCTGGCGCGCCTCGCCCTGCGCTCGGCCCGCCCGCGCGACCTCACCCGGCTGCGTCAGGCCTTCGCCCAGCTGCCCGAGCTACAGCGTCTGCTGGCGGACAACGAACACGAAGCGGTGCAACAACTGGCCGAGCGTGCCAGCACCTTCCCCGAGCTGCTCGACCTGCTGGAGCGCGCGGTGATGGAGGTGCCGCCGGTGCTGATCCGCGATGGTGGCGTGATCCGTGACGGCTTCAATCAGGAGCTGGACGAGCTGCGGGATCTCGCCAACGGCGCCACCGCCAGCCTCGCCCGCATCGAGGAGCGGGAGAAGCTGCTGACCGGTATCAACACTCTAAAGGTGGGTTACAACAAAGTGCACGGCTTCTATATCGAGGTGAGCCGCGCCAACAGCCATCTGGTGCCGGCCCACTACATCCGCCGCCAGACCCTCAAGAACAACGAACGCTACATCATCGATGAGCTGAAGAAGTACGAGGACAAGGTACTCACCGCCCAGTCCCAGGCGCTGGCGCTGGAAAAACGGCTCTACGAAGAGCTGCTCGATGCCCTGCTGCCCCACCTCGGCGATCTGCAGGATTCCGCCGCCGCACTGGCGGAGCTGGACGTACTGGCCAACCTGGCCGAGCGGGCCGAGACCCTCGACTATCGCTGCCCGACCCTCATCGATGAGGATCAGATCCTGATCGAGGCGGGCCGCCATCCGGTGGTTGAGCAGGTAATGACAGATCCCTTTATCGCCAACCCCATCCGGCTGGAGCGGGAGCGGCGGATGCTGATCATCACGGGTCCCAACATGGGCGGTAAATCGACCTACATGCGCCAGACCGCGCTGATCGTGCTACTGGCCCATATCGGCGCCTTCGTCCCCGCCGACAGCGCCCGCATCGGCCCCATCGACCGTATCTTCACCCGCATCGGGGCGTCAGACGATCTCGCCTCCGGCCGCTCCACCTTTATGGTGGAGATGACCGAGACTGCCAATATCCTCAACAACGCCACCGCCCGCAGTCTGGTGCTGATGGACGAAATTGGCCGCGGCACCAGCACCTACGACGGCCTCTCGCTGGCGTGGGCCTGTGCCGAACAGCTGGCGAGCAAGATTGGCGCCTACACCCTGTTCGCTACCCACTACTTCGAGCTGACCCGCTTGCCCGAGCTGATGAGCGGGCTGGCCAACGTCCACCTCGATGCGGTGGAGCACGGCGACACCATCGCCTTTATGCACGCGGTGCAGGAAGGGGCGGCCAGCCGCTCCTACGGTCTGCAAGTGGCGGCGCTGGCTGGGGTACCGAAATCGGTGATCCAGCAGGCCCGCCACAAGCTGCATGAGCTGGAGAGCGCCACTCCGGTGGCCGCCGGTGAAAGCCGCCCGGCACCGGTGGCCCTCGCCCCGCAGCCTCATCCGGTGGTGGAAGAACTGGAAGCGGTGCGCCCGGACGAGCTCACCCCGCGCCAGGCACTGGACCTGCTCTATCGCCTCAAGCAGATGCTGTGAACAACCGCTGCGGCTCAGGTATGAAACAACTGGCCTGACGCTGTCATCATCAACAAAAGAGCCGCCCATCGGGCGGCTCTTTGCATCGTCTTTTTATAGAACCGTCAATCTATACTGGGCGCTGCCGCGATATGGGTCGCCTCTGACTGGTGGTCACCCTCCTTGATCCAGGCATCCAGCAAGGTATAAGCCACAGCCAGCACCACGGGGCCGATAAACAGACCGATGATCCCCATCGCCAGCAGGCCGCCGATAACCCCCACCAGAATGAGAATGAGGGGCAGATTGGCACCGCGTTTGATCAGGAAGGGACGCAGGAAGTTGTCCATTGTGCCGGCGATCAGCGACCAGACCAGCAGGAAGGTGCCCCAGGTAGTATCACCGCTCCAGTAGAGATAACCGACACAGGAGATCAGCACCGGAAAGGGACCTATCTGGGCGACGATGAGCAGGAACATTACCACCACCAGAACCATGGTGTAGGGGATGCCAGCGATCCACAGCCCCACCCCGGCCACCGAGGATTGCACCAGCGCAGTAACCACCACCCCCATGGCCACGGCGCGGATCGCCTGGGAAGCCAGCACGGTCGCATTGTCACCGCGATCCCCGGCCAGCCGGTGGGCAAAGCGGCGAATGCCGGTCGCCACCACTTCACCGGAGTGATAGAGCAGACCACAGATACCGACCGTCAGCAGGAAGTGGACCAGCAGCATGCCCAGATTACCGGCCTGAGCAGCCAGCCAGCGCGCCGTCTGGCCGAAGTAGGGCGCCAGTTTGGCAAACAGCACCTGACCACCGCTCGCCAGAATTTGCTGCCAGAAGTCATAGAGCTTGCCGCCCACCAGCGGGATCTGCTGCAACCAGAGCAGCTCGGGCGGAGGCGACTGGCTGATATTGGTCCCCAGTTCGATCAGCATGGGGGCTTTCTCCGCCACATTGGCCAGTGTCATAAAGAGCGGAATGACAAACATCAGCAATAGCACCAGGCTCATAAAGAGAGCGGCCAGCGCACGCTTGCCCCACAGCAACCGCTGCACCATCAACATCAGTGGCCAGGTAGCGATGGTGATCATGGTGGCCCACACCAGTGCGGGCAGGAAGGGGCGCAGCACCATAAAGCAGGAGATGATCAGGAGGCTGAGAAACAGCACCCCCAAGGTTATCTTGGCCAAATCCACTTTTTTCATATTCATAGAGTTCCCCTTGCAGGGCGTCCGCCCCTGGGTCGTGAGTCTTGTTTCAAGAGAGAGAGTATCCACCAGAGGCCGACGCTCAACCAGAGCCCCAGCCCGAAAAAGAGCACAAACTGTCCGAGCAGTATGATCAACGAGCTACTGGTTAGCAGCGGCAACAGCCACAGGCCGGCACCGTTCAGCAAGCCGCCCGCCAGCACGACGCCCCCTGTAAGCAGCGGGGGATAACCAGCACGAACGAGGGCAGCCTTTCCCCCGAGCCAGAGGCCCAGCGCTACCAGCCCGATACCGGTCAGATGGGCCGATTGGGTCATTCCCCCGAGCGCCAGCGCCGCGGCAATCAGCAGCAACCAGCCTGCCCCACCCCCATCGGTACGCCAGCAGGGACAAGCAGCCAGCAGTATGGCACCCATCAGCAGCCCCGCCGCTACGTCAGAGATAAAGTGCACCCCGAGCCAGACCCGCGCCAGACCTGTGGTCAGCGCCAGCAGCAGCGCCAGCGAATAGGCCAGCCCGCGCCGGGCAGGCCAGAGCCAGCCAAGCAGCGCCCCCCAGAACAGCAAGGCCGAGGCGGTATGGCCGCTCGGCATGCCAAAGCCTTGGGCACTCTGGGTTGCCAGTTCAGGTTGCAGATGGAAGGGGCGCGGCCAGCCGATCCCCTCCTTGCTTGCCTGCACCAGCAAGCCGAGCCAGAGCATGGCAAACAGCAGCTGGCGCAGTCGCGGCCACCCCAGCAGCGGGAGCAGCAAAGGTATCAGGGCAAGCTGAAAGCCGCCTGAACCAAACAGATTGCTGACCGACAGCCACCAGACATCGGGCCCCAGCCACTGTTGCATGTGCAGCATCAGCGGGATCTCGGCCTGATGCAGCGCATTGCCCTGCATCACGAAATCGGCCTGCCAGCGCACCTCGCTCTCCGGCACCTGATCAAGCCTGGCTTGCAGCCAGTCGAGCTGATCCGGGAAGCGGCGCTGCTCGCGGGGGAGCTGGTCGATGGCGATCAGCCGGGCGTTAAGGATCTCGCCACCCAGATTGGAGGCCTTCAGGATGGAGACAAACGCGGCGCCTTGCTGCGCGACAATCGGTTCCAGAGTGCGACAAGCGAAGATAACCGCCCGCTGCCAGCGACCCAGCTCCTGCACAACCCCCCCCCGCAAGCCGGTCTCTTCATAGAGTTCGCGCAGCGCCGCCTCTTCGGGGCGCTCATCGCCATCTATGTAGCCGCCGCTCAGACCGTAGCGGGAGGAGATGCGATCCTGCACCAGCAGCAGTTGATCCTGATGGCGGATGGCGCAGGCCGCCGCCGAGGGAGCCGCCGGTTCGGCACTCAGGGCTGGCAGAGCGGCAAACAGCGCCAGCAACAGTAAAAAGAGGGTTCTCGACATCAATTTGCTTTCCCTATGCACAATGGCGACAAGCCTCCCAGAAATCAGATAGTTGGGCAACGGTAGCGGCCGGATTGCCGCCGTTCCAGCCGCGCTGGCGGTGCACGGAAGATTGCGATGAAGCAGGGCACTCCCTACTATTGGCGGCTATCTTCAATTTCATGCAGCAAACGCTGGAGCCCTCCATGAGACAGTTCGGCTTTTTCCTCGGCATCGCCATCGGTGTCATTTTGATCCTGTTCGGCAGCATCGTCATCTTCCAGGCGCTCCCTGCCGCACTGGATGTACTGGAGATGCCAAGCCGCATCCCGTTCGTGCGCGAGGTCTACACTTGGCTGATGACCAGCGCCAACGGCCTGACCGCCCAGCTGGAGCAGAACTTCCTGGAAGCGTTCCAGACCGTGCTCAAGCTGATCCTGCTCATCACCTTCATGTGGGTCTGCGTCAAGCTGGTCAACATGGGGGTGCTGATTATCCGCGCCGGGGTTGATCTCATCCGCACCGCCATCGCCCACAGCGAAGGCCCCCACGACCAGAAGAAGCCGGATCAGCACGATCACTTCTGACTAAGCAGTGGTCAACGGATGTGAACGCTGCCGCCCCCAACAGGGGCGGCAGTGCTATATGCGCGGTATGAAGGCCCCTCCCTGCCCCATGGATACCCGATAAAGCAGCGCTTTCCCTTGTGAATCAGCAAACTGCCCATATGTTGCATCACCTTGACATGGTTTGCGCCCCGCGCGGTGGTTGCCCGGTTTCTATCCCGCCCCCGGGCTCTGGTATAATCGACCGCCTCTTTTCCCCGTTATGGAGCCTGTTCATGGCCAATCATGCAGAAAACGCCCTCGAGGTTCGGCTCGACAAGTGGCTGTGGGCGGCCCGGTTCTACAAGACCCGCTCGCTGGCGCGGGATCAGATTGACGGCGGCAAGGTGCACTACAATGGTCAGCGCAGCAAACCGGGCAAACAGGTGGAAGTGGGTGCGCTGATCCGCTTCTGGCAGGGGCAGGATGAGCGGGAAGTGCGGGTGCTGGCCATCAGCGATCAGCGCAAATCGGCACCGCTTGCCCAGCAGCTCTATGAAGAGACCGCCGAAAGCCTGAAAAAACGGGCAGAAAACAGCGAGGCGCGCCGCTTCAACAGCCAGTTTGCGCCGAGCCCGGAGCGTCGCCCCGACAAGCAGGAGCGGCGTCAGCTGCTCAAGGTCAAGCAGTACTGACCGACCCCGATTTGATAGCGCAGTGACGGCCACAGGCGGTCACTGCGTCCGATTTACCTCACCGAAGAACTCAGGAATATATGATGAGCAACCAAGATCTGCTGTATCGCTATCTGTTTGAAGAGTACGAAGTACGTGGCGAGCTGGTCCAGCTGGATCACACCTACCGCCACGTGGTGGAAGCCCAGAACTACCCGGTGCAGGTGCAAAAACTGCTGGGCGAGCTGCTGGTCGCCACCAGCCTGCTGACCGCCACCCTCAAGTTTGAAGGTTCCATCACCGTTCAGCTGCAGGGCGATGGCCCGGTGCGTCTGGCCGTCATCAACGGTGACCACAACCAGCAGCTGCGCGGCGTGGCCCGCTTTGAAGGCGAACTACCGAGCGACAACAAGCTGCAGAGCCTGATCGGCAACGGCCAGCTGGTCATCACCATCACCCCGGATCAGGGCGAGCGCTATCAGGGCATCATCGCGCTGGACGCCGACACCCTGGCTGGCTGTCTTGAGCACTACTTTGCCCAGTCCGAGCAGCTGGCGACCAAGCTGTGGATCCGCACCGGTTACCACGAGGGCGAACCGCGCGCCGCCGGCATCATGCTGCAGGAGCTGCCCGCCCAGAGCGAGGATCACAGCAACGACTTCGATCACCTGACCCAGCTCACCAGCACCATCAAGGATGAAGAGCTGTTCGGCCTGCAGGCAGAAGAGATCCTCTACCGTCTCTACCATCAGGACAAGGTGCGGGTGTTCGATCCGCAGGCGGTCGAGTTCCGCTGCACCTGCTCCCGCGAGCGCTGCGAAGGGGCCCTGTTGCAGATAGAAAAGGAAGAGGTCATGGAGATGGTGCAGGAGCTCGGCAAGATCGACATGCACTGTGATTATTGCGGCGCCCAGTACCAATTTAATGGGATCGATGTCGAAACCCTGTTCAGCAGGGCTCCCGGCAATGATGCAAACCAGTTACACTAATTAAAGGCGGGCAAAACCCGCCTTTAACTTTAATAACAAAAAAATACCCTATTTTATAAAGTTTGATGGCGATCGCTAAACTCTACCACCTAAGTGATAGGATGACCGTCAGATAGAACCCTACCAACCTCTGAACCCAGGAGAATACAATGACAATCGTGGCAGAACCCACCCTGGCCCAACAATTAGGACTGGACCAGTACGGCATCAAAAACAGCCAAGAAATCGTTCGCAACCCCTCTTACGAGCAGCTTTTCGCGGAAGAGACACGCCCTGACCTGGAAGGGTTCGAGCGCGGTGTGGTGACCGAGCTGGGCGCAGTCAACGTCAACACCGGTATCTTCACCGGTCGCTCCCCGAAAGATAAATATATCGTCAAAGATGCCACTACCCAGGATACTGTATGGTGGTCTGACCAGGGTAAAAACGATAACAAAGCGATTACCCCGGAAGTGTGGTCACATCTGAAAGGGCTGGTCACCAAACAGCTCTCCGGCAAGCGCCTGTTTGTAGTCGACGGTTTCTGCGGTGCCAACCCGGATACCCGCCTGGCCGTGCGCATCATCACCGAGGTGGCCTGGCAGGCACACTTCGTGAAAAACATGTTCATCCGCCCGAGTGATGAAGAGCTGAAAACCTTCAAGCCTGACTTCGTGGTGATGAACGGTGCCAAGTGCACCAACCCGAACTGGAAGGAGCAGGGTCTCAACTCCGAGAACTTTGTTGCCTTCAACATGACCGAGAAGATGCAGCTCATCGGTGGCACCTGGTACGGTGGCGAGATGAAGAAGGGCATGTTCTCCATGATGAACTACTTCCTGCCCCTGCGCGGCATTGCCTCCATGCACTGCTCCGCCAACGTGGGTCAGGACGGCGACGTTGCCATCTTCTTCGGCCTCTCCGGCACCGGCAAGACCACCCTCTCCACCGATCCCAAGCGTCAGCTGATCGGCGATGACGAGCACGGCTGGGATGACCACGGCGTGTTCAACTTCGAAGGGGGCTGCTACGCCAAGACCATCAAGCTCTCCGAAGAGGCCGAGCCGGACATCTACCACGCCATCCGTCGCGATGCGCTGCTGGAGAACGTGACCGTTGCTGCCGATGGCACCATCGACTTCGATGATGGCTCCAAGACCGAGAACACCCGCGTCTCCTACCCCATCTATCACATCGACAACATCGTCAAGCCGGTCTCCAAGGCAGGTCACGCCACCAAGGTGATCTTCCTGACTGCCGACGCCTTCGGCGTGCTGCCCCCGGTCTCCAAGCTGACCAAGGAGCAGACCAAGTACCACTTCCTCTCTGGCTTCACCGCCAAACTGGCCGGTACCGAGCGCGGCATCACAGAGCCGACTCCGACCTTCTCCTCCTGCTTCGGCGCAGCCTTCCTCTCCCTGCATCCGACCAAGTACGGTCAGGAGCTGGTAAAACGGATGGAAGCGGCAGGTGCAGAGGCCTATCTGGTCAACACCGGCTGGAACGGCACCGGCAAGCGCATCTCCATCAAGGATACCCGCGCCATCATCGATGCCATCCTGGATGGCTCCATCGAGAAGGCCGAGACCAAGGTGCTGCCGATCTTCAATCTGGAGATCCCGACCGCGCTGCACGATGTGAACCCGGCGATCCTCGACCCGCGCGACACTTACGCCGACAAGGCCGAGTGGGATGCCAAGGCCGTCGATCTGGCAGGGCGCTTCATCAAGAACTTCGAGCGCTTCACCGATAACGATGAAGGCAAACGTCTGGTTGCGGCAGGCCCGCAGCTGTAACAGGCTCGCTTCGTATCAGTGACATCATGCCGGTCAGTCACGCTGACCGGCATTTTTGTTTTTGTGGAGCCCCGAACGCCGCCATCACCCTCGTTAAAGGGGCCAAAACCTTGCCTTTGCCCATTGCGACAGGTTAGATTCAGCCAAACTTTATACAATATACAATTTTGTAACGCCCAATCGTGACCCGACCATGACCCCACCCTACAAGACCCGAACCCAGATGGTGATGGAAAACCTCCGTGGCCGGATCCTCCGTGGGGAGTTCCCCGCTGGCGCCCCCTTGCGTCAGGATGCCATCGCCAAAGAGCTGGCCGTGAGCCGCATCCCGGTGCGCGAAGCCCTGATGCAGTTGGAAGCGCAGGGGCTGGTGAAGTTCGAAGCCCATCGCGGCGCCGTGGTCACCATGCTGGACGCCTCGGCCATCGAAGAGCTCTTTTATTTGCGAGCGCTGCTGGAAGCCGATACCCTGTTTCACGCCGTCGACAAGATGACGGAAGCCACCTTCGCGCAAGCGGAGGCGATCCTCGCCCAGTTTGATCACGCCCTGGAGTCAGGCACCCAGATCGAACATTGGGCCGAGTTGAACCACAGCTTTCACGCCACCCTCTATCAGGCAGCCGGTCGCCCCCAGGCACTTGAACTGATCGCCCAGATCAATCTGAGCTGTGACCGCTATGTCCGCTTCGAGCTGCTCTTTGCCAGCGACGGCGTGGACAAGGCGGAGCGTGAACACGCCCAATTGCTGGAGCTGTGCCGCGCCCGGCGCAAGCACGAGGCGGTGGTGCTGCTCAGGCAGCATATCGAAGCGGCAGGTCAGTCGATCAAGCGGATCCTGGCCAGCGGCCATAAAAACTGAACACTCATATAGCAACCATCTGGCACTAACGACATGAATAATTTCGAGATAATTGAAACCCGCGTCGCCCAAGTCAGGGCCGAGCTGGCCATGCAGGAGTTGGACGCATTTATCGTCCCCCACGATGATGAGCACCTCGGCGAGTACATCCCCGCCTATGCCGAGCGGCTTGACTGGCTCACCGGTTTCAACGGCTCTGCCGGGGTCGCCATCATCATGGCCCAGCGGGCAGCCCTCTTTGTCGATGGTCGCTATACGGTGCAGGCGCGGATGCAAACACCCGCCGAACTGTTCGAATTCCTCCACCTCATTGAAAATCCTCATGTGCAGTGGCTGGCCGAACAGCTGCCGTCAGGCTCCCGGGTTGGCTTCGATGCCCGCCTGCACAGCCTGATCTGGTACAAGAACGCCAAGGCCGTGCTGGCCGATCGCGGTATCGAGCTGATCCGCGTCGAGCAGAACCCCATCGACCTGAACTGGAGCGATCGCCCGGAGCCGACCAAGAGCCCGGTCATCCTCTACAGCGAGGAGCTGGCAGGCCAGTCCAGCCAGTCCAAACGTGAACAGCTGGCAGCCGATCTGCGCAAGCGCGGGTTGGATGCCGTGCTGCTGACCCAGGCCGAGCCCATCAACTGGCTGCTCAACCTGCGCGGCCGCGACATCGACCGGCTGCCGGTGGTGCTGGGCTTTGCGGTGCTCTACGCCAACACCAGCATGGATTTCTTCGTCGATACCGACAAAATTGACTGCTTCGCCTTTACCCAACACGTTGGCCAGGATGTCTCCGTCTACCCCATCGACAAGCTGGGCGACGTGCTGCAGCGCATCGGTGAAGATCAGCAGAAGGTGCTGGCCGATCCGGACAGCGCCAACGCCTGGACCCAGCTCGTCATGGAAGAGGCGGGTGCCATTCTGGTGGCTGGCCAAGACCCCACCATGCTGCCGAAAGCGTGCAAAAACGAGATCGAGCTGACCGGCATGCGTGCCGCTCACCTGCGTGATGGCGTGGCCATGACCCGCTTCCTCGCCTGGCTGGATCGGTTGGTCGCCTCCGGCGAGTTCGAAGGGGTGGATGAAGGCACCCTGGCCGATCAGGTGGAAGCGTTCCGCCGCGAGCAGGAGCACTACGTCGAGCCAAGCTTCGACACCATCTCGGCGCTCGGCCCCAACGCCGCGATGTGCCACTACCGCCATACCAATGGCACCCCCCGTGCGTTTGGTCAGGACAGCCTCTATCTGCTGGACTCCGGCGCCCAGTATCTGGATGGCACCACCGACATCACCCGCACCATCAAGGTGGGTGAGGTGACCGACGAGCAGAAAGCGATGTTTACCCGCGTATTGCAGGGCCATATCGCGCTGGATCAGGCCCGCTTCCCCCGCGGCACTGCCGGGATCCAGCTCGACGTGCTGGCCCGCATGCCGCTGTGGCAAGCCGGTTACAACTACGACCACGGCACCGGCCACGGCGTCGGCCACTTCCTGAGCGTCCACGAAGGGCCCCAGCGCATTGCGCCGAAAGGGAGCATGGTTGCCCTGCAACCGGGCATGGTGCTCTCCAACGAGCCGGGCTACTACCGTGAAGATGGCTTCGGCATCCGCTGCGAAAACCTGGTAGTGGTGACCGAGCTGGAACAGGTTGGCGAGCTGCCGATGCTGGGCTTCGAGCGTCTGACCTACGTGCCGTTCGATACCCGTCTGATCGACCGCAGCCTGCTGAGTCCGGCCGAATTCCGCTGGATCAACGAATACCACGTTGAGGTGTTCCGCCGCCTGAGCCCGCTGCTCGAAGGCGAGGATCTCGCCTGGCTGGAGCAGGCAACCAGCCTCATCTGATGACACAGGGCCTGCGGGCCCTGTTTTTTATCCCCCCCTTTTGACCTGTATCAACACCCAAAGCGAGCAGGTCAGGACAATGGCGAGCATGAAAAGTCATCATGCCAGCCCAGCCCGGGGCTCACACGCCGCAGCCAGCAAAAAGGCGAGTGACCATCCCAGACTCATGCGCGAGCAGCAGACGGTCAGCGCCATGATCCGCCTCTACTGCCAGCACCATCATCAGGATCCCCATTGCCGCCACTGTCGCCAGTTGCGGGATTTCGCCCATCAGCGCCTGCGTCGCTGCCGTTATGGCCACGGCCACAAACCAACCTGCGCCAACTGCAATATCCACTGCTACGCCCCGGCGATGCGCAAACAGATCCAGCAGGTGATGAAGTGGAGCGGCCCGCGCATGTTGCTGCGCCACCCCTGGCTCACCCTTCGCCACCTGCTCGACGGCTTGCGCAAGGCTCCCAAACTGCCCCACAGCAGACCGCTGCCGCCATAACCGCCAATCCCTTGCATCCGGCAGGGGATGACCACTACCCTATGACTCCTTTTCTGCCGTTGGCCCCAAGGTCAGCGGCATTGCCGATCCGTTTTCTGCCGATGGAGTCCTGATGCACCACAACCCGCCCCTGCTACGCACCGCCACCCACAATGACATGCACGCCATCTGGCAGATCGATGCCAAGGTGTTTGGCGAAGATGTCTATCCCGCCTTCTTCTTCCGTCAGGCGATGGATTTGTGGCCCGAGTTGTTGCTGGTGGCCGAATACGAGGGGCAACTGGTGGGTTATGTGCTGGGTGGCTTTGGTCAGGAGCGGTCGCAAGGCTGGGTGCTCTCGCTGGCGGTGCTGCCCGAGGCGCGCGGTTTCGGCCTCGCGGAGCGGATGATGCGCCAGATGGAGGCCAACCAGCAGGCGCTGCAGATAAGCGAACTGCGGCTCACGGTCGATCCGGCCAATCCGGCCCAGCGCCTCTACTACCGTCTTGGCTATCAACTGGTTGAAGAGGTCGCCGACTACTTCGGCCCCGGCGAGGATCGGCTTGTGCTGGTTAAAACCCTCTCCGGTACAGCTGCGATTCAAGGATAAAACCGGTTACAGAACGCATAATTGGTTACATTTTGCCGATTTCATGTCCCGCTTGCTTGGAGTAAAGTTCAATTCATCAAACTGATTGTTTGAATTCTATTCAGCCTTGGAGGCCCATCATGTTGAAACGTATGACCCTTATTGCCCTGCTGGCCGCCACTACCGTCACCGGTTGCGCCAACAGCGATGTCTACTCTGGCGATGTCTACACCAAAGACCGTGCCAAACAGGTACAAACCGTAAGCTATGGCACCATCATCTCCACCCGCCCGGTGAAGATCCAGGCTGATGAAAACTCCCTGCTCGGCACTATTGGCGGCGCCGTGGTCGGCGGCCTGCTGGGCAGCACCATAGGCGGCGGCACCGGCCGTGATATCGCCACAGCAGGTGGTGCCATTGCCGGCGCGGCAGCCGGCAAGGCCGCTGGCGACAAACTCAACCAGGTCGACGGCGTCGAGCTGGAGATCAAGAAAGAGAACGGCGAAGCCATCGTGGTCGTGCAGAAAGCCAGCCCCACCTTCACCCCGGGTGCTCGCGTGCGCATGACCCAGGGCAATGGCAGCATCAACGTGGCCGTCGTGAACTAAGCGTGTGAACTCAGGCTTTGCAGCTTTAGAGTCATAAAAAAACCGCCGGTTCCGGCGGTTTTTTGTTGTCTGGCATTCGGGATTACATGCTGTAAGCCTTCTCGCCGTGGGAGGTGACATCCAGCCCTTCCCGCTCGGCATCGCCGTTCACCCGCAGACCCACCAGCATGTCGACCGCCTTGAAGGCAATCGCCGCCACGGCACCGGACCAGAACAGGGTGACACCGACCCCGATGGCCTGGATCTTCACCTGAGTCAGAATGGAGTAGCCATCGGCAACCTGATTGGTGACATAGTCCCACACCCCGGTGCCGCCCAGATCCGGGCTGGCAAAGACGCCGGTCAGCAGGGCGCCGAGAATGCCGCACACCCCGTGCAGACCGAAGACATCCAGGCTGTCATCGGCCCCCAGCAGACGCTTGAGACCGTGGACGCCCCACAGACCGGCCACACCACTGACAAGACCCATCACCAGCGCGCCACCGACACCGACAAACCCGGCCGCCGGGGTGATCATCACCAGACCGGACACCGCTCCGGACGCCGCACCCAGCAGGGAGGGACGCCCCTTCATCACCCACTCGGCCAACGTCCATGACAGAGCTGCCGCAGCCGGTGCCACCCAGGTGTTGATAAAGGCGAGCGCAGCCACCCCGTTGGCTTCCAGCGCGGAGCCCGCGTTGAAACCGAACCAGCCGAACCAGAGCAGGGAGGCGCCGATCATGGTCATGGTCAGGCTGTGGGGGGTCATGGGATCACGACCGTAGCCCAGACGCTTGCCCACCAGATAGGCCCCCACCAGACCCGCCACGGCGGCGTTGATGTGCACCACGGTGCCGCCAGCAAAGTCCAGCGCACCATGCTGGAACAGATACCCGGCAGTTGCGGTCGCGGTTGCTGCGGCTTCGGCGCTGGTATAGGCATCCGGACCCGCCCAATACCACACCATATGAGCCAGCGGGATATAGGCGAAGGTGAACCAGATCACCGAGAAGAGCAGCACGGCGGCAAACTTGATGCGCTCGGCAAACGCCCCCACGATAAGGCCGCAGGTGATGGCGGCAAAGGCCCCCTGGAACACCACATAGATCAGCTCGCTGATCCCGACACCCTTGCTGAAGGTGGCGGCGATGGAGTCAGGGGTCACCCCCTTGAGCAGCACCTTGCTGAAGGAGCCGTAGAAATTGCCCCCCTCGGTAAAGGCCAGTGAATAACCGTAAATTACCCAGAGCACGCAGATAAGGCAGAACAGGGTAAAGACCTGCATCAGCACGCTCAGCATATTCTTGGCCCGCACCAGACCACCGTAGAAGAGGGCCAGACCGGGGATCGACATCAGGATCACCAGGGCCGCCGAGAGCAGCATCCAGGTGTTGTCACCCTTGTTGATTGTCATGGCGGCAACCGGTGCCACCGCCGCCTGTACCTGAGCGACCTCTTCGGCCCAACTTGGGGTAACCAGCAAGGCAGGCAACATCGTCAGACCCGCCATCATCCATTTTTTGACCATAGAGCACTCTCCTTCCCTGTCGTACCGGTACAAGACCGGCTCCGTTTCCCTGATTGAATCTGTGGCGAACCGCAAGGTGTTGCTGCAACCCGCCAGAATCACACCCGCGCCCGGCACGGGGATGCCTCTTGCCACTTCCTCATCACTGCGTCTGCCGCCGATGAGCGCAAGAGACCGTCTGACATGTAAAAAGCATAAAGTGGGCCATAATTTTAAATCCTTAAAAATCATTAAATTAACTATCTCAGCCATCGTTAACGCACCAAAATGGCGCACGCTCTGCGCTAACCGGTACTGAACCGCCCTGTCACAGGGCAGGGCATGGCCGGCGCACCACAAATGCGCAAATCCTGAACCAGCCCACAAGCTGAAGCCCTCGATATCGCGCGCTGCGGGCCAACTCGTTTACACTGGCAGACCAGCCGTTTCTGTTATCCGACTACGGCATACCATTACGCAGCGCCTTGTTTGCAACGTGATGGCGGGCCCAATCCGAGGAACACCATGCAGTTTGATCGTCTCGATATCAGCCTCTCCCACTACCATCAGCTCGATCGGGAGCATCGTTCCCACATCTTGTTGCTGGGGGGATTGATGCTGGCCATCATGGCCCTTCATCTGTTGCTGCTGCCCCACTTCCCCTACGAGCGCTTTTACGCCGTCAGCTTTGGCTTCGAGGTGATCAACTGGCTCACCATGCTGTTCCTGTTCTGGGTGGTGCAGTGCGCCCACCTGCCCACCCACACCTACCGCATGCTCTCCTGCGGTCTGATGTTGTGGATCATGGGGGCCACCGCCGACATCATGGATGAGCTGGTGGCGCAGCCGCTCTGGCTCGCCATCTATGCCGAGGATCTGCTGCGCTCCAGCGGCATCCTGCTCAGCAGCATCGGCATCCTGAGCACCATGCACCACCTCTTTCACATCAATACCCAGCTCAGACAACAGGCGCTGTTCGACGATCTGACCAAGCTGCCAAACCGGCGCTACTTTCATCAGCAGCTGTTTCTGGAACAAGGGATTTGCCACGCCCTCATCCTGCTGGATCTGGATCACTTCAAGGTGATCAATGACAACTACGGCCACGATATCGGGGATCGGGTGTTGCAGCAGTTTGGCGAGCTGTTGCAACAGCACTGCCCGCCCGGTGCGCTGGCGGCCCGTGTCGGGGGTGAAGAGTTTGCCCTGCTGCTGCCCGTCGCCCACGAAGCCGAGCTGCAGCAACTGGCCAACACCCTGCTCACTGCGACCCGCACCATAGCCCCCGACCCGACCCATACCATGACGGTCAGTCTGGGAGTGGGAGTCCGCGAGCCCAGGGAACCGGCAGTCTCGCTGTTCAAACGGGTGGATCAGGCGCTTTATGGCGCCAAGGAGGCGGGCAGAAACTGCGCTGTATGGGCGACGCCGACTAATAAAGAGGCGTGAAGAGCTACCGATTGATTGCCGATCACGGCGGAAGATTGCTGCTGAGACAGGGGCCCAATGACCCCTGTTTTATGGGGAAAATCCCCCCGCCTAAAAGCGGAAGGTAAGACCGATATTGGCCTGCCATTGGGTTACCAGCTCCCCGCGCACCTTGAACACGCACTGCTCCGGGTTGCAGAGAAACTGGTTGTTGTCGTTGACCAGCGAGCCATAACCGCGCACCTCTGCCCGCAGGGCCAGATGCTCGGCGAGGCGCGGTTGCACCCCGAGCGCCAGCGACATGGAAGGGGTCACCTCGCTGTCGTAGGCGGCAAAACGGGTCACCCCGATCCCGGCGCCGATATAGGGCGCCATCAGGTTGTCAGAGAGGGTCAAGGCACCGGCAAAGTGCAAAGTATCCACCGTCAGGCGATCCGGCTGGTCGGGAGAGAGGGTGGTGGACTGATGGCTGTAGAGCAGCTCAATCATGCCGGGATCATCCACCTCCTTGCTGATAAAGAAGCCCCAGCTGCCGGAGCTCTGCCCCTGCAGTGAATCAAACGATGCAGAAAGCGGCACCGGCTGCACCTCATCGCTCTTCTCGAAGTCGATGGCTGAGCTGTAGCCAAAAAATGGCGTCACCTGCCAACCGGATGTGGTCGCGGCCTCGCTACTCCAGGCCTGCCCCAGTGGCAGCAACAGCCCCATCATCACTATCCTGGCTCTCTTCATCATCATCCCCTGCTCCCTGTGTGATTGTGCAGAAAGCATACCAGAGGCGTCCTAGGCCCATCCTAAACGGCGGCTGTACCGGATCACTTTCATCGCGGGATTTCCCTCTCGCCGGAACCTCTGCCGAGCCGCCCCACTGGCGCCGCTATGCGCCCCTGCCACCATTCATCGACGGTTAACCTCTGCCACGTATGCTGGCGCCAAATCGGGTCATCGGGGCCCGTTATCACTACTCAAAAGGACATCAGGGAATGGTTGCCGCGCAACTCAACGACCCCAAAACTACCCTCGCGGACACCCTGCGGGCCACCGCGCATGCCATCGACGAGAGCCACATCAGCCTGCGCCAGATGCTCGCGCTGGTGGGTGAACAGGGCATGCTGCTGTTTTGCGTGCTGCTCACCGTCCCCTTCCTGCTGCCGGTCTCCATTCCCGGGGTCAGCACCCCGTTTGGCCTGTTGATCCTCTTTATCGGCATCGGCATCACCCTCAATCGGGTGCCCTGGCTGCCCGCCATGCTGATGGAGCGCCGCTTCGCTGCCGACCAGCTCAAGCCGACCCTGCACAAGGGGGCGGATCTGCTGGCCCGGGTCGATCGCGTTATCCGCCCGCGCCTGCTGGTGCTGACCGGCAGCAACACGGTCAACCGCTGCAACGGCCTGCTGATCATGCTGGCCGCCCTGCTGCTGATGCTGCCCCTGGGCGCCATCCCGTTCACCAACGCCATGCCTGCCTGGGCCATCCTGCTGCTGGCCACCGGCATGTTGCAGCGGGACGGTCTGTTCGTCGCCAGCGGCTATCTGCTGGTAAGCGCAACCCTGGTCTGGTTCAGCGTGCTGGCCATCGGCTTGCTGATGGCGGGCCAGAGCGCCAGCGGCCTGCTCGGCTAACCCCGATGCACAGAAAAAGGGCGACCAGATGGTCGCCCTTTTTGATTTGTGCGGGATACCGCCCGGTCAAAGCAGATCGTAGATAAGGGCCGAGATGGCAAGCAGCCCCATCACCAACACAAAAAGGGTACTCGGCCCGCGATAACGCTTCAGTGCGGGCAAGCGATAGATGGAGCAGGCCGGCAACAGAAACAGGATCACCGCGATCAGCGGGCCACTGACGCGCTCGATGATGTCGAGCACGTTGGGGTTCAGATAGGTAATGACGGCGGTCACCATAAACAGGATCACCGATGACACCCGGGCGATGGTCGACTCCTTGAGGGAGAGCCCCAGCCCCTGACAGGCACCGCTCACCATGCTCACCGTCCCCTCGCTAACCCCCATGGAGGTGCCGAGGAAGGATTTGGACATGGCCAGAATGGCGATAAGCGGCCCCACATAGGCGATCAGCGGATTGGAAAACTTGTTCGCCAGCGCCGACAGCACGGAGATATTGTCGGTGCGGGCCAGCGCCATCTCGGCCTGACTCAGGCTCATCACGCAGCTCACCACGAAGAAGAGCACGCTGCCGCAAATCAGCATGCTGCTGCACTTGATGATCCGCTTGGCACGCAGGTCGGCACTATCCTGACAGCGCTTTTTCTGCGCCGCGCTGAAGGAGGAGATAATGGGCGCATGACTGAAGGAGAAGACCATCACCGGCACGATTAGCCAGAGGGATTTCCAGAACGCCGGGTCACGCCACTCCACTGCCTGACTCTCTGTGAAATAGGAGAGGCTCCACTGGGGCAGCAGATAGATGGAGAGGCCAATCAGAAAGGCGACCATGGGCAGCGCCAGCACGCTGATGGCCGACACCACGATCTGTTTGCCGGCCAGCAGCACCAGATGCAGGCCCAGCATCACCCCCAGCACCAGCAAGCCGCGGGGAAGCTCGGCATCCCCCAGCTGGTGAACCACGAAGCTCTGGATCGCGTTGGTGATGGAGATGCTGTAGACCAGAATGATGGGGTAGAAGGCCATCAGATAGACCAGCATCAGCAGTTTGCCCGCCCTGGCACCGAAGTGCTCCTCCACCACATGGGTGATATCCCCTTCCCGATGGGAGCTGGAGAGCACAAAGCGGCTCAATGCCCGGTGGGAATAATAAGAGAGCGGAAAAGCCAGCAATAAAATAAACAGCAAAATAACCGGGGAATTACTGCCGACAGTAATAGGAAGAAATAACGTACCGGCACCGACAGCAGTGGCATATAGGCCCATGGTCCATACCGAATCGCTTTTCTCCCATTTCAATTTTGAAACAGGGTGACTCTTTTCAGCAATAGAAACACTCATTGCAATATATACCTTATTAGTCTGTCATCATTATTTTTATTAGCCCGAATAACAGGCTGGAGATATGTCGTTGCATATCGCCCTGCACATGAAAAAACAACGCCGCCAGCGGCCAACAGGGCCACCGGAGAGAAACGGAGCTGCCACGCTACCATCGTTGAAATCGCTATCCGGGTCAAGGTTAATAATTCATAACTGTTTGAATCGGAATGTTTCAAAAGACAACAGGATGTATCACATTCGTCACCCAAAACCAGATTCACGCCTGTTTGATAACATACCGATAAAACCTCATGCTGTTGCCCAACAACATAAATAAGACCAGCGATCAGGCCGATAATATTAACACCTTAAGCTATGGAATATGAGTTAAATAATACGGCCAACTTTTCGACTAATTGACAGTGATGTCAGCCAATTTATTTATGGCAAAAGGAAAGGTGATGTCTGCCAATAACAGGACCAATCAGCTCAGCGTGCCGGGCAGTGTGCCACCCGGTTGCGCCCTGCCCGCTTGGCCTGATAGAGCCACTCGTCGGCCCGGGCCAGCGCCTGATTGATCTCCTCCTCCGGCTGCACCAGGGTTGTGCCCAGACTGACCGTGATGGCGACCGGATCGGCAGGCAATGCTTCGACAGCAGCACGGATCTGCTCCGCCATCTGCAGCAAACCGGCCTCATCGATCCGTGGCAACAGGATAAGAAACTCCTCGCCGCCGCTGCGCACAAAGAGATCGTCCGCCCGCAACAGGGCATCGATGCAGCCACTGAATCGCTGCAAGGCCCGATCTCCCTGCTGATGGCCGTAGTGATCGTTGATCTGCTTGAAGTGATCGATGTCGAGCATGATAAGGCCACAGGGCGCCTCCCCTGTCCGCAGCGGCTGGCAGTGCTCGAAGAAGAAGCGGCGGTTGTAGAGACCGGTCAGCTGATCGGTCTCGCTCTGGCGCTGCAGTCGCTGCTGCAACTCGTACTGGCGGGTAATATTGCGAGTCACCCAGGCCACCGCCCGCTTGCCGTCATAGAGGGAGGGCAGCGGGGCAATCTTGCCCTCGAAGCGTTGTACCCCCTGCGGCCCGACGGCGGCATTGATCCCCCCCACCTCGGCTGCTGATAGCTCATACTCCACCACCCGCACCTGACCGCTCGCCAGTGACTCGGCAACCTGTGCCTTGACCCACATGGCCATCTCGGGTGGCAGCACATCGGCCAGTTGCTTGCCCGCCAGCGGATTGCCATCGTGATAGGATTGCTGCTCCATGCCGCCGATATATTCCACGTAATAACCATCTTCACTGAGGATGAAGATGGGATCTGGCAGTTGGGCCATCACTTCATAAAGCTGGGTTACCGAAAGCGCCACGGAGACTCCTGTACGTTAGGGTCAAACAGGGGGGAGATATTCTGCCTTAAAAGGACTCACTCGCCCTCATCGGCAACGGAGAAAAATCTGCCGTCATAGCCAACAATCCTTTACATCTAGCAGCATGCAGACGTCTCGGCCAGCAAGGATTGCCTGCGCCCACCGCCGCTCTGACTTGCGACCGTTCGCAGTGGCGGATGGCCCCTCCCTCGCTCAATGATATCTCATTGTTTCAACTCACAAGTTCATTTACGCTGGCCGTCACGAGTCCAGTTTTCACCTCATCAGCCATCAGGAACGCCAGCCCCCCCGCAACCGCAGGGGCTGTACCACGGAAAAGGAATCGCCAGATGAAAAACGCCATCGTTACCGCCCGCTTCGACGCTATCAGTACCGAAGGGGAACAGCTCACCCTCAAGATCGCCATCAAGGCCCCCGAGCCGGATCCCAAGTCCGCCAGCGGTGACTGGCGCTGCAAGGTGAAGCTGGCGGGGCTGAGCGACAAAACCTTTATCTACGGCATCGACAGCCTGCAGGCCCTGAGCCTCGCCATCAAGTTTGTCGAGACCGAACTGCGCGCCTTCTCCGATGCGGGCTGGCAATTCTATCTGCCAGGCTGCCCCGATCACCCCATCGACATGAGCGCCTGCTACTTCCCGGCGCTCTAGCCCGGCCAACCCAAGGAGCCCGGATGCACGGACCCGACCCCGCCAATCCCCACCCCATGAATGGCTTCCCCCAGGTGTGTTTTATCAAGAACACCATCAAGGGGTCCAATATCGAGGTGGGTGACTACACCTATTACGACGACCCGGAGGATTCGGCGGGCTTCGAGCGCAACGTCCTCTACCACTTCCCCTTCGTCGGCGACAAGCTCATCATCGGCAAGTTCTGCGCCATCGCCCGCGGGGTGAAGTTCATCATGAACGGCGCCAACCACCAGACCTCCGGCTTCTCCACCTACCCCTTCTTTATCTTCGGCAACGGCTGGGAGAGCGCCGCACCCGCCCCGGGCAGCCTCCCCTACAAGGGGGATACCGTCATCGGCAACGATGTCTGGATTGGCTATGAGGCTCTGATCATGCCGGGGGTAAAGGTCGGCAACGGCGCCATTATCGCCGCCCGCTCCGTGGTCACCGGTGACGTGCCCGCCTACGCCGTGGTCGGCGGCAATCCCGCCAGGATGATCCGCTACCGCTTCGACGACGACACCATCGCCCGTCTCAACGCCATCGCCTGGTGGGACTGGCCGGTGGAGCAGATCAGCCGTAACCTGCCGCTTATCAGCGGCGGCGAGATAGCCGCGCTGGAAGCGGCAATCCGCTAGAGACAAGCCCCATCAGGCATAGGGCCAGAAATGAGAAGAGGGTTGAGCGTACAGGCACTCAACCCTCTTTTTGATTGGTCGCAGACCGCTCAGTGGCTGGCGGAGCGACTACCGCTCCAGATCAGCTCGCCGCTGCGCAGCTCCATCAGGGTCATCGACAACCGATAACGGCTCCCCTCTGTCACCAGATCCCCGTAGAGCATGTAGCCGGCGCCGGTCTGACGGCCAAGCCGCACCAGGGAGGCCGGGTTCATCCTGCCCTGCTGATACTCCAGCTGGCCGGTGATGGCTGCCACCTGCCCTTGGTCGACAAAGTGAAAACCGCTCTTGCTCTGGATGCGCTTGCTCATGGCCGCCGCCATGGCGCGGGTGTCCACCGGCTCGCCGGTGCCGTTCTGGGGCGGGGTGAGCAGCAGCACCGGCTGACCGGTTTGTGCCAGTTCCCGCACCTCGGGGGCCTGCACAAAGAGATCGGCCATGGCCTGCGCCAGTCCTGTCGGCGCCACCGGCTTGGGCTGAACGTCCCCGCTATCCGGTTTGGTCACCGGCTTGCCCGGCTGGCTCACTGGCTGATCGGGTTCACTGACAGGAGCCTGAGTACCACCGTAGGGATTGACCGCACAACCGCCCAGCAGCAGGGCCCCCACCATCAACAAGGAACGCAGCTTCATCTTTTCTCTCCGCCAGAAATCCGTAAACGGGCATCAACACATGCCCGCATGGCGGAGCCCCTGCCCCGCATCCTCCATATGCTAGGGACAAACCCCGGCGGGGTCGATACGCTCACCACCACAGGGCGACAGAGACTGGCGAACCTGGGCCCACGAAAAAGCTGGCACGGCTCCACCCGATTCCGTTAGGGTAGTGTCGGTAAAACATCAACAGTAACGCAGCGGTAAGCCCGGCGCACAACACGTCGCAACCCGACAGAGATCATCACACTCAAGCAGGAAGCACTATGCAACTCACCCCACCCCAACCGCCTCAGGACGATGAGATCGAAGCGCTGCGCATTGGCCTGACGGGCTACAACGTCAGCCAGGCAGGCACTCAACTGTTCGAACTTCGGCGCGAGCGGATCGCCAGCTTTATCAAGGATGAAGAGGGCAAGGTACACGGCGGCATCATCGCCGACATCAAGTGGGGCTGGCTGCACGTCGACTGGCTCTGGATCGCCGAAAGCATCCGCCGCGATGGCTGGGGCGGCCGCCTGCTGGGCACCATGGAGCAGTACGCCCAAAGCAAGGGCATCAGCAACTACCATCTGGAAACCACCAGTTTTCAGGCCCTCCCCTTCTACCAGAAGCAGGGTTACGAAGTCTTTGGCCAGCTGCCCGATATGCCACCGGGGCATATCAGTTACTTTCTGAAAAAGCAGGATAAGTGATGCCATTCAAGCGCCTTGCCAACGCTCAACTCGTGATCCGCCCGTTCGAACTGGCCGATGCCGATGAGTTTGTCCGCGCGGCCCACGAATCGATCGAGACGGTCGGCAAATGGATGAGCTGGTGCTCCCCTTCATTTACCCGGGAGAGCGCGCTGGAGTGGTTTGCCAGCTGCGATCAGGATCGTGCGGCGGGACGCGCCTTTGACATGGGCATTTTCTGCGCCACCACCGGCCAACTGCTGGGTGGCGCAGGAATCAACCAGCTGTCACCCCATCATCGCTACGGCAATATCGGTTACTGGGTACGTCAATCCCGCCAAGGCTGTGGTATCGCCCGACAGGCGGTCACCCTGCTCCGTGACTTTGGCTTTCAGCAGTTGGGACTATTTCGGCTGGAGATCGTGATGGGAATCGGCAACAGCGCCAGCGAAGCTGTTGCCATCGCCGCCGGGGCCACCTTTGAGTGCCGGGCAAGAAACCGCATATTTCTCCATGGCCAGCCTATGGATGCGAATGTTTATGCCCTTATTACAGCCTACTAAATCTTGCAGTAGAGTAAATCTTATCGACCTCGATAACCTGCATGGACGATGGTCATGGAAAACTCACTCTGCACTTGCACCTAGGCACCCCAGACACAGAAGCCAAAATAGCGTACCCCTCAGAATTTCATTATATAAGACCCTATTATTTATGTTGGGACGTATATAGTATTCGCTTCAACTTAAAAACCAACTCTTAAGTGAGCATATGTATTAACCAAGAAGGTGTCACCTAAATAGTAGTAACGCCAAAATATTGAAAATGGATGTTTCACTGTCAACATTGCAGAAATAGTTTGCTCTGCACGAATTTTGTCCACCTCTGGAGATTTTTTATTTCTTAAAACGCGTCTAGCATTCAATAAATCTGTGTAGTGATCCCATAGCTGCTCCATCAAGGCCTCACGACTTATACCTCGCAATGCAGTATTTTCAAGGTTAAAACATTCATCAAGTAATCTTGCCGTGTTTATCATTTCTTGAGTCGGATTCTGGCTAGTAGTTCCGACCATCACCCTATCTGACGGTGCTGATGGCATCTTGCAACTAATTAATGAGCCTACATCCAAGGTACCATCTGTACAGTCAAGAAGATTGACATGTCGATTACTTTTGATGCTATTACAACGCGAGCAAGAGTAAAAAAGATTCTCCCAAGAATATTTTAACGCATCATCACCCTCATGAGGAATAAAATGTTCTACTTCTACATCTTGAATCTCATCACGTTCACAAAGATAACATTTTTCAAAGAACATTGGTTTTAACACTACGAGAACTTCCTCTTTAGTGTAATGACCTCTTGCTATACATGCCGGTGCCGGATAAATTCGAGTAACATTAAACATCTGCTACTCCTCACCATCATTAGCATCAAGAAGTGCATTCTTACCAAGGAGAAGAAACGCTTTCGACTTCGAATCCAATCGTGCTTCATGAGGCTCAATTAAATTAACAACCTTTTGCACCTCATCTTTGTTAATAGGCCTTTTATTTATAAGTTTAGCCATCAACTCCAGCTGCTCATTTAATAGGTGAGATGTACTATCAACACCTAGCAAACCTTTCAAAATTGACTCATAAGAATACATAGATAAGTCTTCTAAACACTCCATTTTGCTTAAGTCATAAATGACAGCGTCATTTACTGATTGGACCACAAATGGTGAATGCGTTGTAATAATAAACTGTATTTTGGGGAATGCATTATCGAAAAATGAGAATATCTTTCTTTGAATTGAAACATGTAAATGTGCATCTATCTCATCAATCAAAACAAATCCAACGATTTCATCTGCTGATACATCCCTCAGCTCAACCTTCATTAACAAATCAGCATATATACTCAGTATAGAGCTATACCCTGATGATAATTCATTAAATCTAAATGGTATTTTACCTGGCTGAACAATGTAAAAAACTTGCTCCTCCGGACTATATTGCAGCGCCAATGCTGGGTCTTCAAATAAACTTTGTAGATCTTTCTCTACCTTTTTAAACCATTCATCAATAAATTCCGCCTTGCTTTTGTCATTTTCTCTAGCAATAATATGACTTCCATAATTGAAATATCCAACCAGATACTTCTCAAATTTATCACTTGAGTCGACCTGAAGCCATTCATGTTTCCCACTACTTTTTATCGATGCTATGCTATCAACCTTACCATCACTTGCCAATTGATTGGCTAGACGATTAGCTTCAAAAAAAAACGGAATATAAGAATATTTGAATCAACTAACCTAAATATTTCTTCGACATTGGTAAATCCTATTTTACTTTTTGAATTTTGTGCAAGTTCAAATTGCAACTCCTTAAGTCTATGTTGATTATAAGGATAGTTGGCATCTGAAACGTCCATTGAAGAAAGTCTTCTGTTACGCGATTCTATCTCATTTAAGATAGTAGCTTCTGACCTGATATTTCGTTTTAAAAAACTCTGTAAATATTTATCAAGTTGATTTAGAAGTCTTGTCTTACCACAACCATTAGCTCCTGTTATGATAAGATTTTTATTATCTAGCTTTATTTTTATTTTTTTGTCTAAACTACCATCCAGTTCGAAATCAATGTACTCAATCATCCGCATCTCCTAAAAAATCAAAAGTAATTTCAAATGAATGAATTCTACACGAACCACATTAACATTAAAGCTATTAGTTAATTATGGAAGGCGGTACCGTAATTCAGTAGGGTTAATATTGTGTGTAATGCTCTCTGTTTATTGAACTCTCTGACCACCTCTGAAACTATCGCGGGCACGGTTTTGGTTCCCCCTCTTATTCGCTGAGGCGAGCCCGCTTGTCCAGGCCGCGAGACAGGATGTCGAGCGAGCGGCGCCGGGCCATGGATGGCCCGTCGGCGCGTGCCGTCGGACAAGCGGGTGAGCCGAAGGAACCCGACGAAGTCGGGCGAATAAGCGGGGGAGAAGACCTTTGGTGACTTTGGGTCTTTCCAAAGTCACTCGCCCCGGCCCGAAGGGCGGGCGAAACCCCTTCGAGGAAAGCGGCCTCGCGTCCTGCACGGCGAAGCCGTGCCACCACACAACGGCTCCTGCCGCCAACGCCATACCTCGGAACGGACGATTACGCCTACCGGCTAATCGACCCTACGATTGCAAGGCGCAGCCGTGCCTGCTCGCCACAGGTACGGAGTCTGGCTGAACGCCGTGATGCCACCGGCAAAGGGGCATGGCCGCCCCTATCGGCCCAAGAAGGGTTCCCAGTCTTTAAACACCGGCTGCAACCCCGCCTGCCGCACGGCGGCGGCCACTTCCCCCACCGGGCGGTCGTCGTGGATGGCGAACTGCTCCAGCTCTTCTGCATCCCCCTCGGCATAGCCACCCGGCTGGGTGCGCGACTCGGCCGACATCTGGGTGATGCCAAGGCGCACCGCGCCGTTGCGAAAGGTGGCCGACTCGCGGGTAGAGAGGGACAAGTCCAGCGTGGGCGAGAAGAGGCGCCAGGCGCAGATAAGCTGGGCCAGCTGGCGATCCGACATGACCACGGCAGGCTCCAGCCCGCCGGTGCAGGGGCGCAGGCGCGGGAAGGAGAGCGAATAGCGGCTCTGCCAGTGGTGGCGCTCCAGCCAGCTCAGATGCTCGGCAACAAAGTAGCTGTCGGCGCGCCAATCCGCAGAGAGACCTATCAGCGCCCCCAGCCCGATTTTGTCGATACCGGCGCGGCCCAGCCGATCCGGCGTGGCGAGGCGCCATGCGATGTCCTGCTTGTTGCCACGCAGATGGTGGCGGGCGTAGGTGGGGGCGTGGTAGGTCTCCTGATAGACCATGACGGCATCGAGGCCGAGGCTTTTCAGCTCGGCATAGTCGGCCTGCGAGAGGGGCTGCACCTCCATCCCCACCGTGCTGAAGTGGCGGCGGATGATGGGCAACACCTGCCGAAAATAGGCGAGCCCCACCTTGTGCTCGTGCTCGCCGGTCACCAGCAGCACGCTGTCAAAACCGCGCGCCTTGATGGCCAGACACTCGCGCTCAATCTCCTCTGCATTCAAGGTCTTGCGCTTGAGGCGGTTGCTCATGGAGAAGCCGCAGTAGGTGCAGTCATTGGCGCACAGATTCGACAGATAGAGGGGCACATAGAAGCCGATGGTGTTGCCAAAGCGCTGACGGGTGAGCCGCTCGGCCTCGGCCGCCATCTGCGGCAGATAGGCCTCGGCAGCAGGCGAGATCAGCGCCATAAAATCGGCCAGGGTACGGCGTGGTGCGCTCAGGGCGCGGGCCACATCGGCGGCCGTCTTGGCACGGATCTGCATGCCGATATCGTCCCAATCAAGCTCCTGCCAGCGATTGGCAAAATCCCCCCCCCTCCCGGTCTCCCCATTGGGAGGGGGAGGAGCGCAGAACTCGCCCCCTTCAAGCACCGAATCTGCCTTAGCCCTCACCCCCGGCCCCTCTCCCAAAGGGAGAGGGGAGGAAGAATCTCCCCCAGTGATAGCCATTCCCTGACTCATAACGCCCCCAGAAAATCGGTGAGCGGGCTGGAGGCTTGGGCCTGCAGGGCGGGGGCACCAAGGCCTGCCTCATAGGCGCTGCGACCGGCAGTGCAGGCCAGCGAAAAGGCACGGCCCATGGCGACCGGGTCGCCGCTCACCGCGATGGCGGTGTTGACCAGCACGGCATCGGCCCCCAGCTCAAAGGCGGCGGCGGCGTGGCTCGGCGCACCGATCCCCGCATCCACCACCACAGGCACATTGGCCTGCTCGACGATGATGGAGAGAAACTCCCGGGTTACCAGCCCCTGATTCGAACCAATCGGCGCGCCGAGCGGCATCACGGCGGCGCAGCCCACCTCTTCCAGCCGCTTGCAGAGCACGGGGTCGGCGCCGCAGTAGGGCAGCACCACAAAGCCCTCTTTCACCAGCTGCTCGGCGGCTTTCAGTGTCTCGATGGGATCGGGCAACAGATAGCGCGGATCGGGGTGGATCTCCAGCTTCAACCAGTTCGTCCCCAGCGCCTCGCGAGCGAGGTGGGCGGCAAACACCGCCTCGGCGGCAGTCTTGGCGCCGGAGGTGTTGGGCAAGAGCTTGACCCCGAGTTGCAGCAAGGGGCTCAGGATATCGTCGTGGGCCTTGCCCGGTTCGAGCCGCTTGATGGCCATGGTGACCAGTTGGGAGCCGCTCGCCTCGATGGCGGCGGCCATCAGTTCCGGGCGGGCAAACTTGCCGGTGCCGGTAAAGAGGCGCGATGAGAAGGTGTGATCGGCAATCTTGAGCATGTCAGCCTCCTGCCACTGCGATAAGAAGAGATGAGGTTCCACCGCAAGGCAGAGCACGCGAAGATGGGACTGTGAGCATCATGGGTCAGCCTCCCGCAATGGCGGTGAAGAGGTGAATTTCATCCCCGTCATTAAGACGGGTCTCGGCCCAGCGGCCACGGGGCAGCACGGCGCCGTTAAGGGCCACCGCCACCCCTTGGGGATTAACCCCCTGTGCAGCCAGCAGGTCGGCCACGCTCTGCCCTGCCGCCAGCGGTTGGGCTTTATCGTTGAGTCGGATGGTGAGGGTCATGGGGTGATCTCCTTATCGTGTGTCGGGCATCGGCGCTGTCCGCAGACCGGGCAATCGGGATCGGGAGCCAGAGTGAGGGTCTGCCACTGATGGGTCAAAGCATCGAAGCGGCGCAATGTGCCAGCGACCGGGCTCGGCATCCCGAGCAGCAGTTTCAATGCCTCTAGCGCCTGCAAAGAGCCCATCACTCCGACCAGCGGGCCGGTGACGCCGCTGGTCTCGCAGCTCTGGGCGAGCTTGGTATCCAGCGGATAGAGGCAGGCGTAGCAGGCGTGATCGCTGCTGGTGCGCGCCATCAGCTGCCCCTGCCAGCCCACCGCGGCGGCGGAGAGCCAGGGCTTGCCCTGAGCCACGCAGGCGACGTTGATGGCCTGGCGGGTGGCGAGGTTGTCACAGCAGTCGATCACCAGATCAACCTCGGCCACAAACTCCGGCAGGCTGGCGGCATCGAGCCGCTGGTTGATGGCAATCAGCTCCACCAGCGGGTTGTGGGCGGCCAAGCGCTCGCGGGCCAGCTCCGCCTTGGAGTGGTTGACCGCCTCACTATCGAACAGGATCTGGCGCGGCAAGTTGCTGGAATCCACCGTATCACCATCGGCCAACCACAAGGTACCCACCCCGGCCCCCGCCAGATAGAGGGCGAGCGGTGAGCCAAGCCCGCCCAAGCCCACGATCAGCACGGATTTATCCTTGAGCCGTGCCTGCCCTTCTTCACCCACTTCCGCCAGCATCAGCTGGCGGCCGTATCTGAGGTATTCCGCATCAGAGAGCATGTTCCACCTCCTGCATGTCGGTCATGAGCTGCGCCGAGCGCGGCTCATCCCCTGCCCCCACGGCAGCAAGCAGCCGCTCGGTCGCCCCCTGCCAGTCGTCACTGGCGGTGATGGCCGAGACCAGCGCGATACTGCCGACTCCGCTTGCCTTGACCGCCGCCACCCGCTCCTCGCTGATGCCGCCGATGGCCACCGTCGGCCACTCCGCCATCAGGGCGCGGTAGCGATGCAGCCGCACCAGCCCCTGCGGGCGTGAGGGCATCGCCTTGGTGTTGGTCGGGAAGATATGGCCCAGCGCGATATAGGAGGGGGCCAGCTCGCGGGCCCGCATCAACTCGAAGTAGCCGTGGGTGGAGATGCCAAGGCGCAGCCCGGCCGCCTGAATGGCGGCGAGATCGGCGGTTTCCATATCCTCCTGCCCCAGATGCACGCCCCAGGCGCCCGCCTCGATGGCCTGCTGCCAGTAGTCGTTGATAAAGAGCCGCGCCCCATGGCGGCGACCAAGCTCAACCGCATCGCGAATGGCCGGTGCTACCTGAGCGGCGGGCAGATTCTTGATCCGCAGCTGGATGGTCTTGACCCCCTGCCCCAGCAGGCGGCGCAGCCACTTGACCGAATCGACCACCGGATAGAGACCGAGGTTGTGTTCGGTCGGCGCGAAGGGGCCCTGCGGCAGGCGGGCACTGCTTGTCTCATAAAGTCCGAAGCGGCGATCGAGGGTTGACCCCGCCAATACGGCGCGGGGGAAGTGAGCCAGATCGGCGGGCCAACCGAGATGGGCGATGGGGCCGGGGCCCGCGCCCACTCCTTGCGCCGCCGCCAAGCCCTGTTGCAGGTAGGCACGAGCGAGGGTGATGGCATCCTCTACCGGATAATCCTGCGCCACCACGGCGGCGATGGCGCTGGCGTAGCAGCAGCCGGTGCCGTGGCCGTGGCGGGTATCGAGGCGCGGCGCTGCCAGCCAGAATTCGCGGGTCTCATCCTGGTAGTAGTCCAGACACAGCTCGCCGCTCCACTCCAGATGGCCGCCCTTGACCAGCACGGCGCGAGCGCCGAGTTCACGCAGGCGGCGGGCGGCAAGGCGCACCAGTTCGGGGCTGCTGACCGGCAGTCCGGTCAGGGCTTCCAGCTCGGGGCCGTTGGGGGTAATAAGCGACAGACGTGGCAGCAGCTGTTCGCGCACCGCCTCCAGCATATTGGGCTCCGCCATCGGGGTGCCGGTGCTGGCGATGGCCACCGGGTCGTAGACCACGAAGGGTGCCTCGATAGTTGCCAGTCGGCGAGCCAACACCTCGACGTGGAGCCGGGTCGGCAGCAGACCGATCTTGATGGCGGCGGGCGGCAGATCGACGCCGAGGGCATCGATCTGGGCGGTGAAGGTCTGCATCAGCACGGGGTCAACCATCTTCACCGCCACCGAGTTCTGGGCGGTGATGGCGGAGATAACCGAGCAACCGTGCACGCCAAGGTCGTGCAATGTGTGCAAGTCGGCCTGAATACCTGCACCGCCGCCGGAGTCTGAACCGGCGATGGTCCAGACAACTGGGCGAGAGTCCGTCACGGGCGACAGATCGGCGGGGCTGACAGCCCCGCTTGCGCTGCTCACGCCTCCTCCCCTGCGGCCTGTTTCAGCGCCGCTGCCTGATGATAGATCTCGCCGCCGGTCTCCTTGAAAGTCTCAGCCATGCGGGCCATGCCGCTCTCCACCTGAGCCACTACCTGCTCCTGCTGGCCATCCATGCCGACCAGCTTGATCTCCACAGCCTCCAGCTTTGCTGCGTAGTCACGCACATCCTGAGTGATCTTCATGGAGCAGAACTTGGGCCCGCACATGGAGCAGAAGTGGGCCACCTTGCCGGACTCCTGCGGCAGGGTCTCGTCGTGGTAGGCACGGGCGGTGTCGGGATCCAGCGCCAAGTTGAACTGATCCTCCCAGCGGAACTCGAAACGCGCCTTGGACATGGCGTTGTCGCGGATCTGGGCACCCGGATGCCCCTTGGCCAGATCGGCGGCGTGGGCGGCGATCTTGTAGGTAATCAGCCCCTGCTTCACATCCTCCTTGTTGGGCAGCCCCAGATGCTCCTTGGGGGTGACGTAGCAGAGCATGGCGCAGCCGTACCAGCCGATCAGCGCGGCGCCAATGCCGGAGGTGAAGTGATCGTAACCCGGTGCGATATCGGTGGTGAGCGGGCCGAGCGTATAGAAAGGCGCCTCGTGGCAGTGCTCCAGTTGCTCGGTCATGTTGCGCTCGATCATGTGCATCGGCACATGACCCGGCCCCTCGATCATCACCTGCACGTCGTATTCCCACGCGATCTTGGTCAGCTCGCCCAGAGTGCGCAGCTCGGCGAACTGGGCCTCATCGTTGGCGTCATAGACGGAGCCCGGGCGCAGACCGTCACCAAGGGACAGGGCCACGTCATAGGCGGCGCAGATCTCGCAGATTTCGCGGAAGTGCTGGTAGAGGAAGTTCTCCTTGTGGTGGGAGAGGCACCACTTGGCCATGATGCTGCCGCCGCGCGACACGATACCGGTGAGGCGCTTGGCGGTCATCGGCACAAAGCGCAGCAAGACGCCGGCGTGGATGGTGAAGTAGTCCACCCCCTGCTCGGCCTGCTCCAGCAGGGTGTCGCGGAACAGCTCCCAGGTGAGCTCTTCGGCGATGCCGTTGGTCTTCTCCAGCGCCTGATAGATGGGCACGGTGCCGATGGGCACCGGGCTGTTGCGCAGGATCCACTCGCGGGTCTCGTGGATATAGCGACCGGTGGAGAGATCCATCACTGTGTCGGCGCCCCAGCGGGTGGACCAGACCAGCTTCTCTACCTCCTCTTCGATGCTGGAGGTGACCGCCGAGTTGCCGATGTTGGCGTTGATCTTCACCAGAAAATTGCGGCCGATGATCATCGGCTCCGCTTCCGGGTGGTTGATGTTGCTGGGGATGATGGCGCGGCCGGCGGCCACCTCATCGCGCACGAATTCAGGGGTGATGTTCTGGGGCAGACGGGCACCGAAATCGCGGCCCGGATGCTGGGTGCGCAGGAGCTCGGAGCGCACCCGCTCGCGCCCCATGTTCTCGCGAATGGCGATAAATTCCATCTCGGGGGTGACGATGCCGGCACGGGCGTAGTGGAGCTGGGTGACCCGGCGACCCAGCTTGGCACGGCGCGGTTTCGGCAGATGCTCGAAGCGCAGATGATCCAGCCCCTCGTCGGCCAGCCGCTCCTGAGTGAAGGTGGAGCTGAGCCCCGGCAGTTCGTCGGTGTCATCGCGCTCCAGCACCCAGTTTTCCCGCAGGCGCGGCAGGCCGCGGCGCACGTCGATGGCGACCCCCTCCTCCCCGTAACGGCCCGAGGTGTCATAGACCGGCACCGGCTCGTTGGGCTCGAACCGGGGGTCTTCTTTGGTGCCGCCGACGAAGGTGTCGGCCAGCTGGATCTCCCGCAGCGGGACACGAATATCGGGGCGGGAGCCTTCGATAAAAATGCGACGGGAGTTGGGATGAGCCATCCCTTTGAGGCTGTCGATAAAGGCCTGAGCGCTGGAGCGCTGCTCGCGGCGGCTGGATTTGGCGGTATCAGATACAGAAGTAGACATAGCAAAACTCACATTAACTGGTTGAAGTTATGGGTGTTTGCTTGTCTGGAGTTCGAGGAGAAGATGAACTTGCGGCGGGGTGTTTATCTCGGGAGGGAGTGCGCGCGGGATAGATCTCCGCGCTGCTGTTCTGCCGCTTCCCGCTCTCTGCACGCTGTGGGCAAGGCGCCCCACGTGCTGGACAACCGGACGGGACAGACTCCCTCCTGTGCGCCCTGACCCATCAGGGTTACCCCTTCGATGAGCGGAAGAGGCTTGTTCCTCCTCCGGCGCGGTAACCCGCAAGTTACCCTTGTTCCCTTCGCAGGTTTTAACCTGATCAGGTTCCACGGATCCCGAATTAACGGTCTCAGCTTCGCGTCGTTCGACGGTCAGCACTCCGACAAGATGGCGCCAGTATAAGGGGGAAAATTTAAAGCACAAGCCGTTAACAATCTGGCCAACACGCCTCTTTCAACAAATGAGTGAACGATGCCTCGCTCACGGGGCCACCCCAAACAGAGGTCAAACCTGCGTTGGCATCACCTTGGCAAGCCATAGCTTCCCGCTGTGATCATTCAGGTACAGGAGGACAAAAAGAGGGAAAATCGAGGGGCGCAGGGCAAGTACAGCGTCTTGCGCAGAACAGAAACAGGCCCCTATGAAAGGGGCCTGAGAGGGAGGTTATTGAACCGGCACTATGGTCAGGGATACATTGCCAAACCCTTCGTTGGCAAGGGCCTCGCTGTCCAGATCCACACCGGTAAGCGCCACCTCATCGGCAGAGGCACTGCGCAGCTGGGCAGCCTTCGCGGAACGGGTCTGGGGCTGACCGATTTCGATATCGCCGGCAAACTGGCTCTCGGCATAGAAGTCACCGGTCACTGCCGAACGGATCGGGCGCAGCACACGACCCAGGTTATTCTGCATGGTCGACAAACCATACTCGCTGATGGTCCAGTTCCAGTCCCACCACTTCACTTCACCCGGGATATAACGCTTGTCCCACTGATAGCGGATGCTGCTCGCCTTGTCGCGGAACGGGCCGACGGCAAAGGTGTGCTCCCAGGTCGGACGATTCTCCGGATGGGTATACCAGGCATTGCCGCCCCAACGCAGGAAGCCCTTCATGGTCAGGTCATAATTGACCTCGGCCTTGAACTCGTAGGGGTAGGAGATGTTGGACTTGTAGAGGGCAACCCGCACCGGCAGGCTGGAGTGAGGCGGCACCGTGGGGCGCGCTTCAACCGAGACGGTCTCGGTGGTCGAGCCCCCGTGTTGGGAAGCCCAGCTCTGGCTCGCCGCAATCTCGATGGCAAGCTCGGTCTCACCCACCAGCGGCCACTGGAACTTGTTCTTGGTGGTCACCTTCTCGCTCAGACTGTAGGTGTCGGTCTTCGACCAGTTGGTGGCCTTGTCGTACTTCAGGGTCACCACCACCTGCTGGGGCAGGTCGGTGTAGTTGGTCGCATTGGCCGTGATGGTCTTGACCAGCTGCTTGCCGCTCTCGGTGACCTGACCATGGCTGAAGGAGTCGGGTTCCAGGGTATATGAGAAGTTGCTTACCTTGATGGAACTCTTCTCCCCGCAACGATATCCGGAGCAGCCGCCGTCATTATTTCCCTTTATCAACCAGCCATCACCAACCCGGGTAACATCCATATCTTCCCCGACATAAGGGCTATGATTCCCACCCACCCAGGCGTATCCCAAATAATGGGCGAGATAACTGACTGGCTTGATAAAATAATCATTATCATGGACAAGCCGCCATTGCACATCGACCTCATCACCCGCTGGAATATTCCAGTCAGAGAGTGTCGGTATTTCTCCGGAAACCGGTGAGTTGGGATAACACCAGGTTTCTCCGGCAGTGCCCTGTTTGATTTCGCCATTATATCCCGGCCCCATAATCACCCAGCGATCCGCCAGCCCGGTGATCTGCCACTGCCCCATGCGGCTGACCAGATTACCCTTGATACTCATGGCTTCATCGCGGGTCAGAGGACGGTAACCACTGGCACAGACGCCCGTGCCAAGACCCGCCCACTTGACCTGATCAGGGTAGACAGGTTCAGCCGCCTGCACCTGAGCGAGCATCAATGAAGACGCAAAAAACGCCAGATTGGCGGTAATTATTCTATTCATCATTTATCCCTCTTTCAGACATGCGATAATTGTTATTGTGTAGAAATATCCTTTTTCATTTGACAGGTATGGACTCCGACAAAACCTGACACAAATAAAATAAACCACCAAAAAACATCCATGACAAACAAAATAATGGTGATACAGGAAAATAATTAGAGCGATGACTTTATTGAGGAATAAATCATAAATATTGTGACAGTCATTATTTAATGGCTGCCACAATATGGTGAAACCATATTAAATAAGAAGATGCTGAATTACTCTTCCGGATTGATCACTTCAATTCCCTGCAATATTCCATCCGCCGAACGGATCAATACCAGCTCGCTCCCGGCATGCAGATCGGCGGCCGAGCCGTTGACCCAGCGCACCTGCGGATTGAGTCGCACAGTGCCCAGGGTGGCCAGCGTGAGCTGCCGGTCATCGAAGGATTGCAGGCGATCTTGCGCCCGCAGCCAGGGCTGATTGGCCAGCGGGGCTCTGGCGGCCAACAGCTCAATCCGGGTGGCAACGCCATTAGCCACCAGCAGGGCGAGCTGGTCGCCGGGTTTGAGTGGCTGCGGCCAAATATCCCCCTGCCGCCAAACAGCGGCACTGCCCTGCTCCACCTCGGCCCCCTGAAATTGCAGGCGGATGCCGTCGCTGTGCTCCAGCTCCACCAGCCACAATTCGTTGGCTCCCGCCTGCGCCGCCCAGAGCGGTACACCCAGCATCCATGCACACCACTTTCTCGATTGTTCCATCTTCGTTCGTCCCTGAACAAAAAGCCCATGCTGGACAAGCATGGGCTTCATTCGGGAGCATTTCTAATCGGAACGCAGAGATCGGATCAGTCATCCTCGCGGCAGCGGCTCAGGCGCATGCCGTCAAACTTGCACTCCAGCTCAAGCCAGCGCCCTTCAAACGGCGCCAGACTGTTATCCGAAGTGGTGTAGCCCCAGATCCGCCCCCCTTCGACTGGCCCCTCCAGATCCATCTCGTCCTTGTCATCTTCGTCGAGGGCTTCGACCTTGCGCACATAGCGCACGCCGTTCTCCACCACCCCCTTCATCTCGACCCAGGTACCGCCGAGATCATCCTCGTTGAGCCAATCCTTGAAGCGGGTCTGGTCGTCGATCACGAACGGCATGCCGTTGACCATCAACTGGCCAAGCTGCCAGGTGGTGCGGCCGGTCAGTTTGAATTCGGTCGCCTGTGCGGTGCCAAGTGGCAACAAGATCAACAGCAGGAGGGCGCAGAGAGACTTCTTCATCAGGGATCCTCGGGGTTACACTGGCAAACAGGATGCCGAATCCGGTGTGAAAAGAGCGTGAAACGCTCGCCAACCAGGAGAGCAAAGCATGAAGATTTTGGTAGTGGAAGACAATCCTCAGGTGGCGGAAACCATCATGGATTATCTGGAGCTGGCCGGTCACCGCCTCGATTGTGCCTATCACGGTCAGGCGGCGCTGCAACTGCTGGAGGAGCAGCGTTTTGACGTCATCATCATGGACGTGATGATGCCACGCCTCGATGGGCTCAGCACAGTGGCGCGCCTGCGCGAGCAGGGGATTGCCACTCCCGTGCTGTTTCTCACCGCCCGCGACAGCCTGGAGGACAAGCTGGCAGGCTTCAAGGCGGGAGGGGATGACTATCTGGTCAAGCCGTTCGCCATGGAGGAGCTGGAGGTGCGGCTGCAAGCCCTCAGCCTGCGCGGCCCGCGCGGCGATGTGGGGGCCATCAGCTTTGGCGATCTGACCGTCGATGTCGCCAGCGGCCGCGCCACCCGCGCCGGTGAGCCCCTCAAGCTCGGCAAGATCCCGTTCCGGATCCTCGCCCTGCTGGCCCGCCGCGCCCCCGCCATCGTCAGCCGTCAGGAGGTGCTCGACACCGTCTGGGGGGATGAGGAGCCCGACTCCGATGCCCTGCGCAGCCATATCTACGCCCTGCGCAACGCGCTCGACAAACCCTTCCCCACTCCCATGCTGGAGACCCTGCACGGCCAGGGCTACCGACTGGTGAGCGCATGAGCCTGCCGAGCCTGCGCCGCCGCCTGATCATGGCACTCGGCGGCGCCGGGGTGGTGCTGCTGATCCTGCTCTCCGGCCTGATGCTGGTGGCCGAGGACAAGATGGAAGAGCTGAGCCTGCGCCACTGGCTGGAAGCCGAAGTGACCCGCTACAGCGATGACTGGCTGCGACTCGGCCCGGCCGCCGCAGCCCCGAGCCCCAGACAGTTCTCCAGCTACTGGACCGAGGCGGGCCGCCTGCCGAAATGGCTGAAGCCCTACCAGACCCCCGGCTTTTTCGAACATCAGCTGGGCAAGGAGGACAAACACTTTCTGGTGGCCCGTCACCCCTCCGGCGAGGGACTGCTCTATCTGGTGTTCAACGACGACGCCGATGACTACCTCGACCCCTACGAAGACAAGCTGCATCTGGCGACCCGGCTGATCGGGCTGGCGCTGCTGCTCGCCTGCCTCGGCTTCGGCATCTGGCTGGTACGCCATATCACAGGGCCGCTGCAACGGCTGCAACAGAGGGTCGCCCACCTCACCCCGGATCAGGCTGATTTCGAGCCCGACGCCCCCTGGCAGGAGCTGCGGGATATCGAGCTGGCGCTGCTGGCCGGCAAACAGGAGGTGAGCGCAGTGTTCGCCCGCGAGCAGGAGTTCAGCCGTTTCGCCAGCCACGAGCTGCGCACCCCCAACATGGTGATCCAGGGCTCGGCGGCCCTGCTCGGCAAGGTGACGGACTTGCCCGCACCGGCCGCCCGCGCCACCACCCGCATCCGCGCCGCCGCCGACGAGATGGCGCTGCTCACCGAGACCTTCCTGCTGCTGGGCCGCAAGGAGGCAGTGGAGCGACCGCTGCAACAGGTCACCCCGCTGATCCGTCAGGAGCTGGCCCGCCTCGCTCCGCTGTTGCAGCGGGAGGCCCTCGATATCCGGCTGAACCTGGACGAGAGCAGCGAAGTAAACGCCCCCCTCTCCCTGCTCGCCATCGCCCTCGGCAACCTGCTGAAAAATGCCCTGAGCTATGCCGAGGGACATATCGACATCGAGCTGTGTGGCCCGGTGCTCACCATCAGCAACCCGACGGCGGCGGCGCCGGATCAGATCCTCGGCTACGGCTGTGGCCTCACCATCATTCAGCGCATCTGCGAGAAGCTGGGCTGGCAGATCGACACCCGGCTCGAGGATGGCGTATTCAGCGCAAGGCTGGCGATGATCACTGCCGAACAGTTCCCTCTCCCTTTGGGAGAGGGTTAGGGTGAGGGCGCAGTGGCACCGCCAACCCACCAGCCAGATAGCAACAAGGCGCCCGAGGGCGCCCTGTTTCTATCTGATGGATGCAAGCGTTAGGCTCACTCCGCCGGTTTATTCTTGCGGCTCGCCTTGAGTTCGAGGAACTCGATGATCTTGCCGGCCACATCCTTGCTGGAGGCGGCTTCCACCCCTTGCAGGCCGGGGGAGGAGTTGACCTCCAGCACCAGCGGGCCACGGGCGCTGCGCAGGATATCGACCCCCGCTACATCCAGCCCCATGATCTTGGCGGCCTGCACCGCGGTTGCGCGCTCTTCCGGAGTGATCTTGATCGCCTCGGCGGTGCCGCCACGGTGCAGGTTGGAGCGAAACTCCCCCGGCTGGGCCTGGCGGCGCATGGCGGCAACCACCTTGCCGTTGACCACCAGACAGCGGATATCGGCGCCATTGGCCTCGCGGATATACTCCTGCACCAGAATGTTGTTGTTGGTCTGGATAAAGGCCTCGATCACGCTCTCGGCGGCCTTCTGGGTCTCGCAGAGCACCACGCCAATCCCCTGGGTTCCCTCCAGCAGTTTCACCACCAGCGGCGCCCCGCCCACCATGGTGATGAGGTCGGGCACGTCGTGGGTGCTGTGGGCATAGCCGGTGATGGGCAGGCCGATACCGTGGCGGGAGAGCAGCTGCATCGCCCGCAGCTTGTCGCGGGAACGGCTGATGGCCACCGAGCTGTTGAGGGCCATGGTGTTCATCATCTCGAACTGACGCAGCACGGCGGTGCCGTAGGCGGTAATGCTGGCCCCGATCCGCGGGATCACGGCGTCATAACTTCCCAGCTCCCCACCCTCGTAGTGAATGGAAGGGTTGTGGGAAGCGATATTCATATAGCAGCGCAGGGTGTCGAGCACCTCTACCTGATGACCGCGCGCCTGTGCCACCTCGACCAGACGGCGGGTGGAGTAGTTTTTCGGCTCACGGGATAAAATGGCGATCTTCATGACAATTCCGCTAGAAGGCTGTGCCTGGGCAGGATGGGGCGGGAGAGTATAAGGTGCCACAGCGCCAAGACAACGCCAATTGTTTATCCTGACAACAAGACAAACCACGCCAAACCGCACTCTACCCTGTCACTGTGACCAACAGGTTAAACGGCGGCTCTGCGCAGGTTGTTCAACCCGTGCAAGGATGCCGCCGTTTCTCGTTAAAAATCAACCGATGTCACGCGGGAGTCAGTTCAGGTTTGGCCCCAACCAGCGCTCGGCCTCTGCCAGCGTCATCCCCTTGCGGGCGGCGTAATCTTCCACCTGATCTTGCTGGATCTGCGCCACTGCGAAGTATTTGCTCTCGGGATGAGAGAAGTACCAGCCGGACACCGCCGCCCCCGGCCACATGGCGTAGGATTCGGTGAGCTGCATGCCAATGGCCTGCTCGACATCCAGCAACTCCCAGATGCTCCCCTTCTCGGTGTGCTCCGGGCAGGCCGGATAACCGGGGGCCGGGCGGATACCCTGATAGTTCTCGCGGATCAGCTCCTCGTTGCTGAGGGCCTCGTCGGGAGCATAACCCCAATGTACCTTGCGCACCTGCTCGTGCAGATACTCGGCAAAGGCTTCGGCGAGACGGTCGCACACCGCCTGAATAAGGATGGCGTTGTAGTCATCGTGCTGTGCCTTGTAGGCCTTGGCGATGGCCTCCTCACCGATACCGCCGGTCACCGCGAAGGCACCGATCCAGTCGGGTTTGCCGCTCTCTTTCGGCGCCACATAGTCCGCCAGACAGTAGTTGGGGAAGCCCTGCTTCTCGCTCTGCTGGCGCAGGTGGTGCAGCACCTTGATGACCTCGGTGCGCGACTCGTCGCTGTAGACCTCGATGCTGTCCCCCACCGCGTTGGCCGGGAACAGACCGATCACCCCGGCGCAGCGCACGCTCTGATCCTTTTCCAGCTGATCCAGCATGGCGTTGGCATCGGCAAACAGCTTGGTCGCCTCCTCGCCGATGATCTCGTCCTCGAGGATACGCGGATACTTGCCCGCCAGCTCCCAGCTGAGGAAGAACGGCGTCCAGTCGATGTAGGGGCGCAACACCGAAATGGCCACATCTTCGAACTTCTGCACCCCGAGCTCGCGGGGCTTGGGCGGCTGGTAGCCAACCCAGTCCAGCTGGTGCCGGTTGGCGCGGGCATGAGCCAGACTGACCGGACGGGAGCGCGGCTGCTTGCGGGCATGCTGATCCCGGGCGATCTCGTACTCCTTGTCGATGCGGGCGACAAACGCCTCCTTGAGATCCGGACTGAGCAGGCTCTGGGCCACCCCTACCGCGCGGGAGGCGTTGGAGACATAGACCACGGGCTCCGAGTAGTTCTGTTCGATCTTCACCGCGGTGTGCGCCTTGGAGGTGGTGGCACCGCCGATCAGCAGCGGCAGCTTGAAACCCTGACGCTCCATCTCCTTGGCCACGTGCACCATCTCGTCCAGCGACGGGGTGATGAGACCCGACAACCCGATGATATCGGCGCCGACCTCACGCGCCGTCTTGAGAATCGTCTCGCAGGAGACCATGACCCCGAGGTCGACAATCTCGAAGTTGTTGCACTGCAGCACCACCCCGACGATGTTCTTGCCGATGTCGTGCACGTCCCCCTTCACGGTGGCCAGCACGATTTTGCCGTTGCTGGAGCCGCCCGACTTTTCCGCCTCGATATAGGGCTGCAGATAGGCAACCGCCCGCTTCATCACCCGCGCCGATTTCACCACCTGCGGCAGAAACATCTTGCCCGCGCCGAACAGGTCGCCGACCACGTTCATACCATCCATCAACGGCCCTTCGATGACGTGCAGCGGCTTCTCGGCACCAGCGCGTGCCTCTTCGGTATCCTCTTCGATAAAGTCGGTGATCCCCTTGACCAGTGCGTGCTCCAGCCGCTTGCCCACCGGCCAGCTGCGCCACTCCTGATCCCGCGGATCCTCAGCCTGGGCACCGGCTCCGCGATACTTCTCGGCGATGGCCAGCAGCTCTTCGGTGGCATTGTCATTGAGGTTGAGCACCACCGCCTCGACCTTCTCTTTCAGCTCCGCCGGAATGTCTTCATAGATGGCGAGCTGACCGGCGTTGACGATCCCCATGTCCATGCCGTTCTTGATGGCGTGGTAGAGGAAGACGGCGTGAATCGCTTCCCGCACCGGCTCGTTGCCGCGAAACGAAAACGAGACATTGGAGACGCCGCCGGAGATCATGGCGTGAGGCAGGTGCGTCTTGATGTCCTTCACCGCCTCGATGAAGTCCACCGCGTAGTTGTTGTGCTCGTCGATGCCGGTCGCTACCGCGAAGATATTGGGGTCGAAGATGATGTCTTCCGGCGGGAAACCGACCTGATCCACCAGGATCCGGTAGGCACGCTGGCAGATCTCGAACTTGCGGGCGCGGGTGTCGGCCTGACCCGCTTCATCGAACGCCATCACGATGACGGCGGCGCCGTAGCGGCGCAGCAATCTGGCCTGCTGGATGAACTTCTCCTCCCCCTCTTTCATGGAGATGGAGTTGACCACCGGCTTGCCCTGCACGCACTTGAGGCCCGCCTCCAGCACCTCCCACTTGGAGGAGTCGATCATCACAGGCACCCGGGCGATATCGGGCTCACCGGCGATGAGGTTGAGGAAGCGCACCATGGCCGCTTCGGCGTCCAGCATCCCCTCATCCATGTTGATGTCGATGATCTGGGCACCGTTCTCCACCTGCTGCTTGGCAACGTCGAGCGCCTCGTCGTACAGCCCCTCCTTGATCAGCCGTTTGAACTTGGCCGAACCGGTGACGTTGGTGCGCTCCCCCACGTTCACGAACATGGATTCAGGGGTAATGATCAGCGGCTCAAGACCCGACAGGCGGCAGGCCACCGGCAGCTCGGGCAGCACACGCGGCTTGATGCCCGCCACGGCGTCGGCCATGGCGCGGATATGAGTCGGGGTGGTGCCGCAGCAACCGCCGACCAGGTTGAGAAAGCCGCTTTGGGCCCACTCGCGGATATGCGCCGCCATCTCGACGGCATCGAGATCGTACTCGCCAAACGCATTGGGCAGACCGGCGTTGGGGTGGGCGCTGACGCAGGATTCGCTGATGCGAGACAGCTCCTCCACATACTGGCGAAGCTCATCGGGCCCCAACGCACAGTTGAGGCCGAACGAGACCGGTTTGACGTGGCGCAGCGAGTGGTAGAAGGCTTCGGTGGTCTGGCCGGAGAGGGTACGGCCGGAGGCATCGGTAATGGTGCCGGAGATCATCACCGGCAGGCTGTAGCCCAGCGCCTCGAACACCCCTTCCACCGCGAAGGCGGCCGCCTTGGCGTTGAGGGTATCGAAGATGGTTTCGATCAGGATGATGTCAGCGCCGCCCTCGATCAGGGCATGGGTCGATTCGGTGTAGGCGGCCACCAGCTGGTCATAGGTGACGTTACGCTTGCCGGGATCGTTCACATCCGGCGAGATGGAGGCGGTACGGTTGGTGGGGCCCAACACCCCTGCCACGAAACGCGGCTTGGCGGGATCTTTTGCCGTCCACTCGTCTGCCACGGCGCGGGCCAGACGGGCGGCTTCACGGTTGATCTCGGCCGAGAACTCTTCCATCTCGTAATCGGCCATGGCGATGCGAGTGGCGTTGAAGGTGTTGGTCTCGAGAATGTCGGCCCCGGCAGCGCAATACTGCTCGTGGATCTCGCGGATCACCGCCGGACGGGTCAGCACCAGCAGATCGTTGTTGCCCTTGATGTCGGTATGCCAGTCGGCAAACCGCTCACCCCGATAATCCGCCTCACCGAGTTTGTAGCCCTGGATCATGGTGCCCATGGCCCCGTCGATGATCAGGATCCGCTCCCTGAGGCAGGCTTCCAGCTTCTTTGTTACGTCCGACTGCTTGCTCAGCTCTCTGCTCGACATTACGTTCGACACCGCGTGTTCCTCTTACATCCATGCAACTGCGTAAACAGCATCCTAACAGCAAACAAATAAAATGGAAATCTAGCCGTCTATCAGTCCAAATGCGCCACCATATACTCATTTATGGGTAATGAGTAACATAGGGCCCGAGAGTAACCTATGCCCGTCCTGCATAGGGATACGTGCTTGCTGTCTACCAACGAGAAAAAAATAACTATGAGCGTCTACTACACACTCTGTTTTCTGGCAGCGTTGGCGATTTTTATCGCCTTTGCCAACCAGTATGTTGTGAAGATCCAGACCACCATCGCCATTACTGCGGGCTCCATGCTGATCTCCGCACTGCTGGTGCTGTTTGGCAAACTGGGCTGGTTCAACCTGGAACCTCTTGCCGTCAAGACCATGGAGAGCATCGACTTCCAGAACTTCCTGCTGAAGGGGATTCTGGGCTTCCTGCTGTTCGCCGGTGGCCTCGGCATCAACCTCAAGGCGCTGCGTAGCCAGAAGTGGGAGATCACCATTCTGGCCATCATTGCCACCCTGCTCTCCACCTTCCTCATCGGCTACGGCTTCTGGTTTATCGCCAAGCTGCTGGGCTGGGAGTTGCCGCTGGTCTACTGCATGCTGTTCGGCGCGCTGATCTCCCCCACTGACCCGATTGCCGTACTGGCCATCGTCAAGAAGATGAAAGCGCCACCCCAGATCGCCATCCAGATCGAAGGGGAATCCCTGTTCAACGACGGTGTTGGCCTCGTCATCTTCGCTACCGTGTTTGCCGTCGCCTTTGGCGGTGTCGAGCCCACCTTCGGTAGCGTGGCCGGTCTGTTCCTGCACGAAGCCCTCGGTGGCATCCTGTTTGGCGCCGTGCTGGGCCTCATCGCCCACGTGATGATCAGCGCCACCGACGATGGTTCATTGGAGCTGCTGCTGACCCTCTGTATCCCGACCGCCGGCTTTGCCTTTGCCAACATGATCGGCGTCTCCGGCGCACTGGCCATGGTGGTCACCGGCATCATGATCGGCAACTGGACCCGTCACTCCGGCTTCTCCGAGCAGAGCAGCCATCACCTGGATCATTTCTGGGAGTTGATGGACCAGTTCCTCAACGCCCTGCTGTTCCTGCTGATCGGTCTGGCGCTGGTACTGCTGGATCTCGCCTGGCGTGACTGGATCCTGCTGGTCATTGCGGTACCGCTCTGCCTGGGTGCCCGCTTTATCAGCGTGTCGCTGCCCTATGTGGCTTTCCGCCGATTCCGCAATTACAACACCTTCTCGGTACGGATCCTCACTTGGGGTGGCCTGCGCGGTGGTCTGGCCATGGCGATGGCGCTGGCACTCCCCTCCGGCGTCATGATGATCCCGGAACATGGCGTCGACCTGCGGGAGGTCATCCTGGTGATGACCTACTCGGTGGTGATGTTCTCCATCGTGGTGCAAGGCATGACCATCACCCCGATGATCACGGCCGCCAAGAAGGCCTGTGGCGACTACTGAGTCGGCCCACTGTGCTGGTTGCAGAATGAGAGAGGGCTCCCGTCGGGAGCCCTCTTTTTATGGCGGATAGATGCGAATATTTGCTGCTCATAGCCCCTTGATTACACAGAGGAAAAGCGTACTGACTTCAACATTGGCAAATTATTGTTTGCTTTTTATTCATTTCGAGGAGAGAATGCGCGCCGGCTAGTTAATCAGCCCTGTTTATGTTTATCCTGCAATGCTTCACCTCACGATGAATCCTGCCAGTACCCGCATAACCTTCTTCTGATTTACTCGCCTTGAGAACCGTCAGGCTGTCTGCCTGCGTTGCCCGGCTCTCACGGTGCAGACCCGATCTGCCCACCCAATTTGATTTATGCATCAGCATATTCCTTGAAAGTGCAGACGCCCTTTAACCGGGCTGGGTATTCCTGCGCGCTTGTCGTTCACCCAATCGACCGCGCCCATTGACCTGACATTTGCCAATACAAGGAGCAAACACCTAATTTATATAGAGAAATACCATGATGAAAGCAGTACAAACACACAAGCCCCTGCGTCGCAGCAAGCCCATCAACCTGCCTGTGCAAGAGCACGACAATGATGCGTTTCTGATCCAGTTCAGCACCCGCTTCAGCGGCGGTTTCGCCATCTCCTGTGATGGTATCGCTGGCGAGTTCTCCATCGAAGAACTCAACTGACGTTTCGTTACGTCCAATTAAAACCCGCCTTGCCTACAAAAGCCCCATGATATATAAGGCCCACTGAGAATTCATGTCCCATCAGGTGATGGGAGGTGATACCAGTTAGGGATACATATGTGGGGTTTTTTATGGGGTTTTGTGGGGGTATAAAATGGCATTAGTGGTCACTGCACTCAGGAAAATGCTTGGCACCCCCCACGGCGGCAAGAAGCCCATCCGTAAAGTGGATCGCGGCGATGGACTGAATGCCTTCTGGCATCCAAGCGGGTCAGTCAGCTTTGTTTTCCGCTATCGCTTTAATGGGAAAAATCTGGAAGTGACCTTGGGGAAGTTCACCAACAACAGCGCAGGGATCGATATTGAAGAAGCCCGCAGGAAAACCGAGCAATGTAAAGGATGGCTAGCGGCCGGCCACAATCCAGCGTTGATGCTCAAACTGGCCAAAGAAGAACGACTGAAACCAGTCACGGTAGAAGATGCGATTTGTTATTGGCTGGATAACTACGCAGCTAAAAACAGAAAGAATGCCCCAAAGATCCGGCAACAATTCCAAAAATGGATCTTTCCCAAGATAGGCTATCTCCCACTCATCGATTGTGAGACCAGACACTGGCTGGTGGCTTTTGATGAATGCAACAAGCAGGTACCTGTTACCGCTGGCATGCTCTTCCAGATCTCCAAACAGGCGCTGAAGTATTGCCGTGTTCGATGCTATGCCGTCTCGAATGTACTCAATGACCTGACTATTGCAGATGTAGGTAAACGGGGTGGAAAAAGGGATCGCGTTCTGAGTCTTGCAGAAATCCACGCTCTGATGGAATGGATCCAAAGCCCCTCCTCCAACACCTACTATCGTGCACTATCTCTCTTGCTACTATCTTTCGGAGCAAGAACACGTGAAGTGCGGGAATCCCATATAACAGAGTGGGATCTAGCCGCAGGGATATGGACCGTTCCTATCGAACATTCAAAAACGGACCACAAAATTGTCCGCGCCATACCTGAGCGACTCAAACCGATGCTCGCCGAACTTATCGCAACCGCAAAAAAGAACAAAACGCCCTATCTTCTCGGCCAGCTCAAGAAAGTGAGCACGGTGGCGACCTACGGCCACAAGTTGTCAGTAAGACTTGGACATAGCCCTTTCTGGACCTTCCACGATTTACGACGCTCTCTTGCAACCCATCTCACAGCTGCTGGGATCGCCCCACATGTGATCGAAATCATTGCCGGCCATAGTCTAAAGGGAGTCATGAGTCATTATATTCACGACCACCGGCTATCAGAACAAAAAGCCACCCTCGAGTTATGGCAGTCAATAATCTGGAACTCCACAGCCAGCAGCAATATCATCCACTTAAATAAGGCTGCATGGCGACATCAATAACTATGAAGAGATGCAATTTACCGGACACCGACTACCTCAAGATTACCAAGGCAGCCAGCGAACTGGGTTGCAAGGTAGAAGACATAATCCATTGGGCAGCCAATCAGAAGACCACGCTCTATTTGATGCTAGAAGAGTCAGAATGTGCCGTCATCGTACGCAACCTGGACCCAGCACAGCCAAATGATGCCTTCGACAAGCAGATGGGAGCTCAGGACCGGTTGGTCAATGCGACGCTGAAGATCACTCAGGGTGAATTTGGGCTGGCACGACTCCACTTTAATGATGTGCGTCCAAGCAAACTGTTTGGTGGCGTCCCCATGTTCTACCGCTTCAGTTACGGCGGGGTTACCTATCCATTAACCTTGATGGCCAAGGCTTCCGGACTCTGGACTGTGGGCCACAGCTTTGCCAAGCAGTTGGAAACTCACGGGATGGTGGAGTTCCGCTCCTTCTTTGTGACACACGGTTATCTGCTCACCCTCAACAATCCCATTGATGGCTTTCAGGTCTCCATTGTGCCAGTTACCTCTGCCAAAAACCCCGAGGTGCCAGATTGCCGTGTATTTCCCGAGCACTTGTGGTTGACTCATGAGAGCGTGAAGCAACTATTCAGCAACACGGCCCGGCATTCATCTCGTTCGGGGATTACAGCCCTCAACAAACACCCCAGATATTCCCCCAAAAAACATGCAATGCTCATCTTCCTGACGGAATTGCTGGTGGAGCATGATGACGTGCTGGCAACCATCGCCGTTGATCGGGATACCTTCACATCCTCTCACTATCACCAACTGGTCATCGAGCTGCGTCACGCTCTACAGTGTCCTGATAAGGAGTTGGTCAAGCAGCTTATCAAACGGTGTGCGCACACCTCGGCAGGCTTTCTCTTTCTGGCTAACAGGCCGTTTGAAGAGTGGTCGAATACCGCGATTGCAGAAGCGATTCAAACGCTGATGTGCTCAAGGCCACGAGATCAAATACAGAGCCAGTTGGCCAATGTCGACAAAAACACCATCCGAGATTGGTTAAATTAACGACCATCACGGTGAGTTAACCTAACTCACCGTGATTTAGCCTTTACTCACCTCACATCTCAAAATAATTCCGAGAAGATGCACTCATCAAATCCAATGAGACGAGGTGAACCATGAATTCTCAAAAAATACTTTCCATTACAACAGTTTGCGACCTTGTCGGACGCAATCGCCGCACTCTGTGGGCATGGGTTCGTGACGGGGTTTTTCCCGAACCCATCAAGATCCATGGCAAAACAGTCGGCTGGCCAGAGTCGGTATACCAACAATGGCTCGCAGAATTGATGGAGAGCAAGTGATGGCCAAATCACCCTTCAGCTATCGTTCGTTGGCGGCGGCAGACAGCGGAACGCTGCAACCCATTCTCAAACACAAAGACCTGCAGCGAGTGCTGGGGTGCTCCAGAACGACGATCTACCGGTGGCTCGCTTTGGCCAAGCTCCCGGCACCGCTCAAACATAGCAACGGACGGATCATGGGGTGGACAAGGCAGCAAATTGAAGCGCTGTTAACAGTGGATTGAAGAATAAATGGGGGCAGCAGCCTCCTTTATTTGGCACCGAATGTAACAAACTGGCACATCATCCCCGATTTTCTCCAAGGCCTAGTCTCTGCTTGCAAAGCGCCCCGTCCACGATCGGCGGGGGGTTAACTGCACCCAGCCGCCATCACTGCTTCAGGATATTGATAATATATGCCCGGTATTCATCACGATTCTTCTTTGACTCTTCCCCTGAACTATGAGTATCAAGGCCATGCTTGGGCGGTCATGAACAACATACGTATCAGGCGGGACATCATGGATGGCATCTTCCGATTACTGGAAAGATTCTTTAGCAAGACCAGCAAGTTACTTGCCATCCGCCTGGAGCTTAAAATGCAACAGGGCACAGACAACAATCAACCCATCAGTCGTTTCTGCAGACAGTTCAAATCAACACTGATCCAGCACTACGGCCCCTGTTATCACGGTTACATCTGGGTCAGAGAGAAAGCCAAATCCGCAGCCCAACACTACCACTTGGCCCTGTTTTTGGACGGACAAAAGGTCAAGCACTCTGACAATGTCTACCGGTTAGCCAAAGCAGAATGGACATATGGCTACCTAGCCCTACCGATGAATCCCTTTTACTTCGTCCACCGTGATCGCCTGGATGAACATAGATTGCTTGTCTACCGCTTAAGCTATTTGGCCAAAACCAAAGACAAGGGAAAGCGGCCACCAGCGGTCAAGGACTACCAAATCAGTCGCAGTATCAGGAAGCAATGAACGATGAAAAGCCGAATTTATGCTCCGAGAATCCCAACCCGCATTAGGAAACCGAGCGAAATGGGGTTCTATGAACGCAAGGTGTTCTGGCGTCATCATCAGGAGAACTTTGCCAATCTGGTGCTGCTTCAAGGTATCAGCATCAAGTTCTACGCAGAGCTATACAAACTTGATTTGAGACTCGTCTATGTAAAGTTTCGGGATCTGGGCAGTGCGGAGCTAAGGCGACGCTTCTGGGAACGTCATCGTCAACAATACCAATCTGAGCAGGCTGAAAACGGCCTGTCGGTAGAGGCCTATATACAAACGCATAAGCTGCATCATAAGACAGCAAGACTGGAACTGAAGCGACGGTCCATGAGTGAAAAGTGGGAGACCCACTGTAGACGCTACGCTCTGCAGTCGAAACATCGAGATATCACCATTGCCCAGTATGCGAGGGAAAACAATCTGAATCCCTCGACAGCACGGCGTTACATACGAAAAGCCATCACATCTAATAGATAAAAAGCACCATAGGTATTTGGTCCCCCCCCCCCCCTAGGATGCCCATCAATGGCAGGGATCGGTTACCATAAACGCAAAGTCTAAAAACACATGTAAAAAATTACCAAAAACAATAAACTTAAATAAAATCAGTAACATATTAATATTGAAAGTGATCATCGCAACTTACTGAACATGCAGACCAGAGGTAAAGTGATCCTCCGTCATCAGTGCGTAAACCTTAGACTTGCTGGTGGCTGGGTACTGACAGGGCTCGCTTGGCGTTTACAATCATCGCTGCAGCCATTGCAGGCAGCAACACAGACATCAGGTACACGGAGGCCTGTGCGTTGTGCGCTGGTGACTGAGTCGATATATTTGGGAGAGTCAAGAGAGGCGCTTGACCTTTCTGTTGCTTGGCATGGTGGATCGAGCTGCACTAGTTTGTGAGCATGAGTCCTGCAATCCCTCTTAATTCCACGAATTATCAGACCTTATCCCTTCAACGGCCTAAATCCTGGGCATGGTGGCAAGACGCGACCTGGACCGAATGTGTGCTTCGACGGCCTATGCTGGCACCACCTCGGAGGCCTCACCCCAACTGATGGGCCACCAACACGATTCAGAGGTTCAACATGACATTTCAACCCTCAGAACTGAATAAAAAACGCTCCCGCCGCTTGCGCAAAAAACTGCATCTCGATGAATTTCAGGAGTTGGGTTTACACCTGACCTTTACCATAGATCGAGCGTAAGTCGACTTCGAAGAGGCACTGGATCGATGGCTGGACTATATCGAACTACAAGGTTGGAGCTTTGGCGGGGTTGGTGCTTTGGCGGGGGGGAGCCGACGCTGAGCTCAGCGGTCACCTGTGCCAAGCAGCTAACGACTCATTGACCTCTCAAGATCGGGAAGCAATTGCCAACTGGTTGACCGTACAGCCATGGGTGACTGGCCATCGGCTAGCACCACTGAGCGATGCCAGGTATGGCCCCTGGGAGGGGTGAGCGGGCTGCCCATGGGCAGCCCGCTCAGGATCATGACTTACTGATAGCTCATGACAAAGTCTGCCGCGGCATCGAACTCACCCGGGACGGGTGGGTTGCTACCATCTGCAGCCACCGTGCTCACGACCTTGGCGCCAAATTTGAGGTGGTTATCACCATTGACCAGACTGGACACCTTGGTTGGCGTACCCAACACAATCTCTTCCCCTGACTGCTTGTTGACCAGAGCAATCGCACCACCAGACCCCCCACCGTTCAATGCCAGCGCATGCTTGGTATCGTCGGATGGAATCCCGGAGAAGGTCACTGTCGCACTGGCTGCGGTGGCAAAATCACAGGCTTCCAGGTGGATTTCGAACGGCCGCAGCGGAGTTGAACCCTGCTTTTTCAGTAGCGAGTTGGCGATCTCCCCCATCTGTACTGTCTGATCCACACTCTCGGGCGCAATGGAGCAGGGGGCATCGATAATGGCACCCACAAACTTGATGGTGCCATGACCCTGATCCTGAGGAGAAGACGCAGCTGGACTGGATGGACCCAAATCACTCCAACCGCCATCATCGTCTGCACAGGCAAGTGCAGCATACCCTCCCGATACCATTGCCACAGTCAAGGCAGTGACCAAACGCAAGCCTGATATTTTTTTCATACAATCAACCTCTATTTGTCCAATGATCGAGCGTTGATCATATAAAGAATGAAAGACACTCTCCAATTATGAAAAATTACCTTTAAACTCAGCCATTAACCATGATTTATCGAACCGGAACGGCCATCACCCTGTCGTTATTTAGAAATAACAAATATTAATTTTAAATAATTTGACTCCTCCACCTCACAGGCTACTGTTTCACCCCGCGATTATCAAATCTGCACCGTCCTGATTCAATGTGAATTATGAGCGCTGCCTTGATCGTCGGCATTTGCTTGCAACAAAGCAATAAAACGAGAAATTAAAATATGAGGATGTCATCTATGTTATTTGGACAAAAGAAGCTTGCCCTTGTCGTGAGCTGTCTGATGCTGGGTCTTGGTACCGGTTCTGCCAACGCCACCGAAAACGGTGACTCGGCTGATCTCTATTTTGGTGCCGGTGCCGGCTTCACCCACTTTCAGGGTCTGAACAAGATTGGCGGTGTCGAAAACGGCACCGAAGATGCCGCCGCTACCAACGCCTTTGCGGGTTACAACCTTAACGACTATCTGGGGGCCGAACTGGGCTACATCTACGCCGGGCGTGGCAACACCGATGGCAACCGCTTTGAAAATCAGGGGGGAACCCTCTCCCTGATCGGCCGTGTTCCCCTGGCTGGCGACCTTAGTCTGTTCGGTGAGGCAGGTGGTTACTGGGCCCACACCGACGGACTGGGCACCAAGGATACCAAGGTCTCCTCCCTGTTTGGCGCCGGCCTGACCTATCAACTGACCGATGCGCTGGATCTGCAGGCCCGCTGGCGTTACATCGCTGATGTGGCAGACCTGCACAGCAGTGACTACCACACCAGCACCAAACCCAACCAGAACATGACCACGCTGGAGCTGGTCTACCACCCCTTCCGCTCCAGCTATGTCGAGCCGGTCGCGGTAGAGCGCCCCATTCCGGCGCCGGAACCCGTCATGGTCGACAAGACCTTCGAACTGAGCTCTGACGTGCTGTTTGCCTTTGGCAAGGCAGACCTGAAGGAAGAGGGCTTGCAGACCCTGGACAAGCTATACCAGGACCTGGCCAACGCCCGCCCCAAAGAAGGTGAAGCCATCGTGATCGGCTATACCGACCGCATCGGCTCGGCCAAGGTGAACCAGCGCCTCTCCGAGGCCCGCGCCCGGGCAGTGGCTGATTTCCTGGTCTCCCAAGGGCTGCCGGCCAGCAAAATCCGGGTTGAGGGACGTGGTGCGGATGACTCGCTCACCGGCACTCAGTGCGATGGCATCAAATCCAAAGCAAAACGCATTCAATGCCTGGCACCGGACCGTCGGGTAGAAGTACGACTGACCGGGATCAAGTCAGTACAAGCGTGATGATATCAAGGAAGCTATATCGGGCAGGGATGCCCACCTATTTCCAATATCAGCCCTGCTATATCTCCCCATGATATTTCAGTGTCGCTTATCGTTAATCACTCATGGTCTATCAGCGCGATCTGCTCACTCCCAATAATCCCTCCGCCCTTTTTCCGGCGATATCAACCCGGGCTCCCCACCCATTATCTGCGTCACGCTTTGCCTGACTGTTCTAAAAACCACCAGCAATGGCCTGCCAGACCCGATTTCAGGCGACCCAAGACCTGATGAAAGTAAAGCTCAACACATTGATTATTAACGGATAAAACCGGAATTATCTGTAACTGGTCAAAGAGGGTTCCAGCTCGATACCATGTGCTGGCCAATCGGGGGAATCATTGTGCCGGGCGATATTTGCGGCCAGGAAACCAGGTGGTGCCAGTTTCTCATTTCATCCCTCTGAATATAAAAAATCGCGCCTGACCCGGCGTCAGCGCAGTTTTTTTTAGACAGGTTGTCGATCATCACAACCATGTGGCAGGCAGTTCAGCCCAGGCCCCTTACAGACAGTGACGATATTGATATGAAACAACGCATTGCAATATTGATAATCAACTTGCTTGGTGCCTTTGCCATTCAGGCCGCCCCTGCCGGCGGCATCGATTTCAATACCGATTTGCTGGATGTAGCCGATCGCGAAAATATCGACTTCGAACAATTCACTCACGTCGGCTATATCGTTCCCGGCAAATATAGCATGCAGGTAAATATCAACGATCGTTCACTGGGCGAGCGCGAAATCACGGTGAAAAGTGATGCGGATGGCGCGTCCATAAGTTGTATTCCGAAAACACTGCTGGAAGAGTTCGGCCTCAAGGAGAGCGCCCTGCAAAAAGTATTGCAGGCCAATACCGACATGCAGTGCATCAATCTCGATGTGCTGGAAGGGAGCACGCTGCGTCCGGATATCAGCAGTTACACCCTCACCATCTCAATTCCGCAAACCAACCTGGAATATATCGACGACAACTGGGAACCCATCAGCCGCTGGGATAACGGCATCAACGGTTTTATGCTCGATTACGGCATCAACCTGCAACATGCAACCAGCTCCGAGCAGTGGGAGAATAATACCAACGCCAGTGCCTACGGCGTGCTGGGGGCCAACTATGGTGCCTGGCGCGTGCGGGCCGACTGGCAGGCGCAATATCAGAGCAATCGTGGCTGGCATACCCAGAAACCGCCACAGGATGAGGACCAGCAGGATCAGGATGAACCTCAGGATCCCACCCATCCGAAACAGGTGAAAGAGACCCACCAGCAACACTCTGCCGACGTGACCCGGGTCTACGCCTATCGCCCGCTCCCCTCCCGCGAGGAGAAGCTGATGGTAGGGGAGCTGGATCTTGGCAACTCCATCTTCGACTCGTTCCGCTTCACCGGGCTCACGCTAGCCTCGGATGACAACATGCTCCCCCCCAACCTGCGTGGCTATGCCCCCGAAGTGGTCGGTATCGCCAAAACCAACGCCAAGGTGGTCATCAGCCAGGGGGGACGCGTTCTCTACGAGACCCAGGTCGCGGCCGGCCCATTCCGAATCCAGGATCTCAACTCGGCCACCAGCGGCGAGCTGGACGTGCGGGTAGAGGAACAGGATGGCTCCTTGCAAACCTTCAAGGTCAATACCGCCGCTATCCCCTATCTGTCGCGCCCGGGCTCGGTACGCTACAAGTTTGCCAGCGGCAAGCCCTCCAACCTCGACCACAGCCTGGAAGGGCCGCTGTTTGTCAGCGGCGAAGCCTCCTGGGGGGTCAACAATGGCTGGTCCCTCTTCGGCGGCGCCCTGGTGAGCGACGGCTATGCCGCGCTAACTGTGGGTACGGGCCGGGACCTGCTGCAATTTGGTGCCATCTCGTTCGACATGACGGAGTCGCGGGCCGAATTGCCCGAGAAGGGCATCAAGCACGGCGGCTCCTATCGGGTCAACTACTCCAAGAGCTTCGACAAATACGACAGCCAGGTGGCGTTTGCCGGTTACCGCTTCTCGGAGCGCGACTTCATGACCATGAGCGACTACCTGAGCGCCAAAGACGAGAGCCAGGCCTACTACCAGGGGGGCTCGAAAGAGATGTACTCGGTCATTCTGAGCAAGCAGTTTCGCAACCAGAATATCGGCGCCTACTTCGACTACACCCACCAGTCCTACTGGCTGAAGCCGGACAGTGAACGCATCAGCCTGGCCCTCTCCCACCAGTTCGATGTGAAGGATTGGCGCGGCCTGGGGCTGACGGTGAACGCCTACCGCCAAACCCAGTGGGAGAACGCCGATACCGGTATGTACCTCTCCCTCTCGGTGCCGCTCGGCGGGGGCAGTCACCTCGGTTACAGCCTCTCGTCGCAAAACGACACCCTGACCCACAGCGCCAACTACTACAACACCCTGGACGAGCGCAACAACTACTCCCTCTCGGCCAGCACCTCGCCCCGTGGGGAGAGCCTGAGCGGCTTCTACTCCCATACCGCCGACAAGGCGCAGCTGTCGGTCAATGCCAGCGAGCAGAACGGTGGCAAAAACCTGAGTGCGGGCCTCTCCGTGCAGGGGGGCATCACCGCCACCGCGCAGGGCACCGCCCTGCACCGGGTCGGCATGATGGGGGGCAGTCGCCTGCTGGTGGATGCCGATGGCGCCGAAGGGGTGCCGATCCATGCCGGCGGCCCCGTCACCACCACGGATCGCCACGGCAAGGCGGTGGTGGCCGATCTCACCAGCTACTACCGGCAGCGCACCAGCATAGATGTGGATCGGCTCGGCGACGAGGTCGAACCCATCGGCTCCCCCGTGGCCAGCCGCACCCTCACCGAAGGGGCCATCGGCTACCAGCACTTCGATGTGCTGGCGGGGGGCAAGCGGCTGCTCGCCTTCCGGCTCCAGAGCGGCAAGACGCCCCCCTTCGCCGCGGTGGTGGAGAACCGACAGCAGTTGCGACTGGGGATGCTGAGCGACGACGGCATGGCCTATCTGGCGGGGCTGCACGCCGGCGAGCCGATCTTCATCCGCTGGGGCGACCATGCCCACTGCCAGGCAGTGCTGCCAAACCCGCTGCCGGCGGAGGACGAGCTGCCCACCCTGAGCTGTCACTGAGACCCGTTTTACTGACCAACACGAGATCCGACGATGAAACTGATGCAACACGCCCTGCTGGCCTTCGCCCTGGTGGCCGCCCTGCCCACTCAGGCCGCCGTGGCCCTGGATCGCACCCGGGTGATCTACACCGGCGATAGCAAGTCCCAGAGCCTCAACATCCGCAACCACAACAAGGAGCTGCCCTATCTGGCCCAGGCCTGGATGGAAGATGCCATGGGCCGCAAGATTTCAAGCCCCTTCGTGGTGCTGCCCCCGGTGCAGCGGCTGGAGCCGAGCGCCGACAGCATGCTGAAGGTGCAGGCCACCCAGGCGAGCCACCTGCTGCCCCAGGATCGGGAGAGCCTGTTCTACTTCAACCTGCGGGAGATCCCGCCGCGCAGCAACAAACCCAACTCCCTGCAGCTGGCGCTGCAGACCCGCATCAAGTTCTTCTACCGGCCGCAGTCGCTGGTGGTAGAGCCGGAAGCCCATGTCGCCCCCTGGCAACAGCAGCTCAAGCTGACCCCGACCCAGGGGCACTACCGGGTAGAGAACCCCACCCCCTACTTCATCACCCTGGTCGATGCCGCCAGCAAGGCCGATGACGAAGGGCAGGCCGACTTCACCCCCCTGATGCTGGCCCCGTTTGGCCAGGGTGAGCTCAATCTCGGGGTCGCCCGGCTCGGCAACACGCCGACCCTCACCTATGTCGATGACTTCGGCGGGCGCCGCCCGCTCCACTTTCGCTGCACCGATCAGCACTGCAGCCTGACCAGCGCCGACAAAGCGGCCTGAAGGAGGTAACGATGAACCCCATGATCCACAAGGCCCGCGGCCTGCCGGCCCTGATCTGCCTCGCCTGGCTGGGGCTGCTGCCGGCCCGCGCCTGGGCTGACGGCTATGACTCGGTGCAGCTGACCATCACCGGCACCCTGGTCTCGGTGCCCTGCACCATCCCCCCGGCGGATGCGAACATCAGCCTGGATCTGGGTACCGTGGTCAACAAGGATCTGCTGCGGGACAAACGCTCCAAACCCAAGGGGTTTGTGCTGCACCTGGAAGAGTGCGATCCCTCGGTGGCCAAGGGGGTCAAGGTCACCTTCAGCGGCACCGCCTCCAGCGAGGACAAGAACCTGCTGAGCCTGGCCAAGGGCAGCGCCGCCGCCGGCATCGCCCTCGGCATAGTCCAGGGCAAGGATAGTCCCAAGGATCTGCCGCTGGGTCAGGCCAGCAGCAAGCAGACCCTGCAAACCGGCAAGAACCAGCTCGATTTCGGGGTCTACGTCGCGCTGCTGAAATCGGGGGAGAAAAAGCTCACACCCGGCACCTTCAGCGCCCAGTCGACCCTCAAACTGACCTATGAATAGCCGCTATCCCGAACTCGCACCGGCGCAGGCCTGGCAACTGGCCTATCAGTGGCTCTGCCAGCGGCGGCGCCACTACCCGGCCAACGCCGATATCTGGCACCTGCGCTTTCACTGGCCAGCGCGCTCGGCCACCCTGTTTGCCCGGGTGATGGCGGGACACTATCGGCTCAGCCCCATGCAGCTGCTGGGGGGCCACGCCATCTGGTCGGCAGAAGATGCGCTGGTGCTGAAATGGGTGGCGCTGCGGGTCGCCCCACGGCTCCCCTGGCACCCGGCCTGCGAACATGGTCGCGGCATGGGGGGGGTGGCCTCCCGCCGCCGGCTGCACGACTTTTTGCAAGGGGCCGGGGGCAGCCACCCCTATGTGCTGCGCACCGATATTCGCGGCTACTACCAGCATATCGACCGGGCTCGGGTGCTCAGCCGGCTGGTGGCGCCGCTGCCTTGCCCCGTCTGCCGCGAGCTGATGCGCCAATACCTCTATTACAGCGTCGAGTGCGGCGGCGAGTTTCATACCCCCGGCGGGGGGATCAGCCGCGGCTGCGCGCTGAGCCCGCTGATCGGCGCCAGCCTGCTGTGGCATATCGATGCCGACTTTGCCGCCAGGGGGGAGCTCTATTACGCCCGCTATATGGACGACTTTATCGTGCTGGCCCGCACCCGCTGGCGCCTGCGCGATGCCGTGCGCCGTCTCAATGGCTATCTGGCCGCCGACGGCTTTAGCCAGCACCCCGCCAAGACCTGGATTGGCCGCCTGGATCGCGGCATCGACTGGCTGGGTGGCTGGTATACCACGCAGGGCCGGGTCGGCATCGCCCCCAACGCCCTGCAACGCTATCGAACCAAGTCCCTGCGGCTTTATGAGCAGACCCTGCGTGCTGGCAACCCGGAAGCCGAGTGCCAACGCAGGGTGCGGGGGTATTTTATGAGGTGGCGGGATGCCGTAGGCAGTGCTCCCCGCGCGCGGCGGAGAATGGGCCGCCCCCCCCCCTCGAAGATCCTAACGAGCAAGATGAAGGCGAACTATGGGAAAGAACACTTACCCCCCCCACTTACTGACCAGCATGGGCCGACCGCGTTGGATCCACACCATGTCCCTCGCGACCGCCGTCGCCACGACCATTCTGCTGACGCCGCCGGCAGCAGCCGTGATCGGCCCTCGAATTCAGACCATTGACATGGTCCAACCCGGGTGCTCCACGTGGAAGGCCCTTGCGACCTTCGTCGCCGACGACATACCCGACGCTGAAGCCTCAATCTCTGAACAATACAAGGGGTTCTATGTAGGGCATCTTCACGACGCCAAAGGTGGGTTATTCCAGTACTTTACGGAAAAATACTTCGGGAACATTGAATGGCGCGAGCGGGTGAAAATGATCAACCAGGAGGTGTTCGGGACCCCTAACCCGAACGTTGGGCAGACCCAAAGCCTTCCCATAGAGCACCAGGGATCCTGTGCCGTCGATGACGGCGGGTTTGAATGCATAGGCGTGCTGCTGGGGACCTCTCCGTGGAACCCTTGGGACCCTTCCTGGGGCAAGCCCCCGACCTTAGGAGGATGCTTCAGGATCCCACCCCCAACAGGATCATGCTGGTTTGTGTCGCCAACCGCCTCCGTAGACATAGGCCGCGTCCAGGCGGGGTCCGGTGGCCGAGCCTCGACCACGATCCTATACGCCTGTGAGGGCTCCCCCCCCGCCTACAGAGTCAGCCTATCCCGTGGTGGGTCGAGTGTGGAGGACTCCGATAAGGGTGTGTCGGTGGGGATCAAGATCGGGGGGGGCGACCTGCCGTATCGATTATCGGATACCAGTCCGGGGGCCCGGGACATGGAGATAGAACTAACCGTACAGACAGCACCCGGCACCACGGGGGATTTTAGGGCGACAGGTGTGCTGGAACTGGCTCCGGAGTGACGGCTCACCGCCCGCGTCGGGGTAAGGTGGCGCGGTGGGGCAAGTGCCCCTGTGACAACCTGGTGCATGCCGGGCTGTGATCCTGTCCCACAGCGTGCGAGTGTCGTGAGAGGCATCGGCGGTGGGCAGGGCGGCCACCAGCGGTGAGGCTCCCGCATGGGTAACTATGAGTGAGCCCCTGGGATGGCCGGCGTCCCGGTGGAGTTGCTAACAGACGACGGCCTGCGCAACTTGCTCAAGCTGAACCCGGCCGCGTGCGACGTTGGAACGACACAACACGGATCGAGCCTAGGGGTCATTCCAATGGGCGCTGGGGGCAAGCGGTGGCGGGCGAGGACGGCGACCCCTACCGTAGGCCAGCCGCTGTCCCGCCCTCCCTCCAACTCCCGGGCCCCCGCGCCGCCGCACTTACCCACACCATTGGGGCGGTCGACCGAGACTCCCCAACGTTGAAACCACGCCCCCCCCGAGGGGGTCGCTAACACCCCCTGGCTTCAACCGTACCGCTATCCTGAAACCCGCCGACGAGACTGGTGCCCGGAAACTCCCGCCCCCGGGGCGACCCGCACAGAAAGCAACCAAATCCAAAAGGTATGTGGGCCGTGGATAGTGCCCCCTGACAGTGGTGCGGGATCAGATGCCCACCGGATGATTCCATCCGCCTCAGGATGAACAGGCCGCAACCGCCCGGCACTGCCTCGGCATACCAAAAAAAAAAGAGGTCAACACATTGATATAAAAGGGATTGCAAAGAAATTTTTCATAACTGGGAGCGGCCAGCTTAAGGGGGTAGCATGCCTTGGTCGACAGCACCAGGTGAGTCGGTTTGAGCCAGTATTCAGTATTGGGCTCCCTTTCTCCTGACTGACCGGCTCGCTGTCGTTATGCATACTCTCAACAAACGCAACAAGGTAAACGATATGAAACCCATAGATTCCGCCCGCTGGGGACTGTCGGCGCTCGCCCTCTCCCTCGCCCTGAGCACAGGTGCCGCTTTTGCCGAGGATACCACTCCACCCGAAAAACCGCCCGTGGATCAGGGTCACGGCACCATCAAGTTTATCGGCGCCATTATCGACGCTCCCTGCTCCATCGCCCCGGAGAGCGTGGACCAGACCATCCAGATGGGGGAGATCGCCAATTCACTGCTGAACAAGCAAGGCTCCACTCCGCTGCGCCCGTTCGAGATCCACCTGGAAGCCTGTGACTTCGCCACCGCCAGCGACGCCACCGTCACCTTCAACGGCATCCCGGCTGACACCGCCAAGAAGAGCCTGGCCCTTAACGGCGGCGGATCCGGTGGCGCCATCTCCCTGGTCAACAAGCAAAGTGGGGAAGAGATCGTGCTCGGCACCCCGACCAAGGTGGCCAGCCTGGTCAATGGCGACAACCACCTGAAGTTTGGTGCCAAGGTGATCAGTACCGTGGCTGAGGGTGGCAAGGCGGTGCCGGGTGAGTTCGATGCCTCCGCCGACTTTATCATGACCTACCAGTAATCCTCCGCAGATAACCTGACTCCGCAACCAAGGCAAACGGAATTGCCTTGCCATTGGGCCTTATCCGCTGGGCTCTGACCCGGAACGCCCTCCAACTCCAACCGATGGCTGTGGCCCCCCTCCTTGTTCCTCCGCACTGTCGCCATTCCCCTCTGCGCCATTACCCGCTATCCCATGCCGCACGCATAGGCCCCGTCACCCCACTGGCCCGTTATGTGCACACCCGCGACCTCGGGTCGGGAACCGTCACCCTACCGCCACCCGGATGGCCAGCCTCTGCCGACCGAGGTGCTCCTGCCGAAAGGATCTATCCATTCGCGCTCGGCGTCAGCCCCCCTATCCGGGGAGTCCGGTATCTTCAGCGGCGGCGGTGTGCGGCTCCTGACTGCCGAGTGAATCCCCGGTTCGCACCGCTAAGCTGAGGCTATCCATCCGCAAGGCACCCTCCGGCCCCCTTACACCCGCATTATCCCCAGAGTCTGAGGCCCATCCCTGTTTGACCCTTTATCCCGCAGCTGCCCCCCACCGCCACGCCCGGCCTCAGGACCATTGTGTTGCAGCATAGGGTCCAGCAACAAAGTCCAGCAACAAGCGACCCGGCCGGCACGTCACTTAACCAGGGGGTTCAGGGCGGTGGCGAGAAGAGGGGGGTATCAAGGCAAAAGCTGGTGGCACGGCAAGGGCAGATAAAGAAAAGGCTGGCACAAGCCAGCCTTGGTGAGATGAGTGACGGCGGATCCCCGCCTAGGCATCCGGGCAGGGGCTTAATCCGGCGCCCTGCGCGACAGCATCAGAAAACCGCCATGCACGGTGGAGGCATGCAGCACTTTTTGCGCCTCCAGGGTGTAACGCAAGTGCTCCTCTTCGCTGGTCATAATGCTCATGACAGCCGCCCGATAGGGGGTCAGCAGCTCCGACTCCAGCGCCTTGACGTGCACACTCTGCAGATGGGCTTTCATGACGTAATCGGGATAGCGGCCGTTGATCTCCGTCAGCCTGCCATCACGGGTTTTGAGGAGCGTCAGCTCTGCCATCTCCTCACCGGCTGGCGTCACCAACGAGACCTCCTGCACGAATTCGTGGATCGGCGCACCATACCCCTTGTGTCTGACCTGCATCGCCAATACGGGATGTTCTGTCCCATCACAAGGCGCATAGAAATTGACGTTGTTGTAATACCCCTCCCCCATGGGTGCCGGAAAATCACGGAAGGGGGGCACAGAGAGATGCTGTGCGATGCACCTTAGCTGAGGCTCCAGCGACGCATCATGCTGAACGAAATAGACCTTCTCCCACAGGGGCCGATCGCCTTCATAAGAGACCAGCGATATCAGGTGGTCGGCAATCATCATCCGGTATTCGCTCTCCGCCGACTGCGCAGAAGCCTTGTCAATCATCTCCAGAGTGGCGCTGGAAATCGGCGGATTGGCCCCATCCACGCGATAGATGATGCCGTGCCGGGTGGTTATCTTTTTGGTCAGATAGGGCAGGCTCTCTTCTTCCGCCAGCAGAAACCAGCCAGCCAGAACAAGCAGACCAAGCAGACCAAGCAGCAACGAGACCATGATGCCACGCTTGAGGATAACCCTGCTGCGGTGCCATGCGGGTTGCAGCAAGGGGGGCTCGTCAAACAGATCGCGGCCTGTGTCCGTTTCATCAACCAGCTCTCCGACCAGCGCATCATGGGTGACAGTGTCGGGGGCGTCGTCAATGATCAGCTCCTCTTTCAGGATGGTCAGATCCATCATGTAACCCACTCTGGGCACGGTACGGATAGAGTCCATCACCCCCAGGGACTCCAGCTTGCGCCGGATCATCAGGATATTTTTATTCAGACCCGCGTCGCTGCTTTCACTGTTGTTCCACAATGCAGAGATAAACTCCTCTCTGGACATCACCTGCTGGGGGTGTTCACAGAAAAACTCCAGCAGTTGGCACTCTTTCTGGCTTAAATGTACTTCGCGGGTAGCATCTCCCCTTTCTTTGACCAGACAATAACGCGATGGAATAAAGGTGATGTCATCACCAATGTGATAATTTATTTCCAGCATGATGCTCATCAATCAGCAAACTTGAATGTGACTACCACCCCAAAAAGCAGGATTCATTAGCCACCCCTTTACATACCAGCCAACCGCTATATTCGAAATAGATCTCAAAAGCAAAATATATGTCCAATACAGCAACTATGACTACCAGTATATACACCAGCGTTTTTATGTACTTTATAGGTATATTTATGTAGTCCAGCTCATAGTTTTTCTTCGGCTTCCATCCCGATGATTCAGTTGGCTTAGGGAAAAGAACATCCACATCAGCCCTTTTACGAAACATTTCGCTACCTTTTGGCAATTAAATGGAGCGAAAATGTTAGCACTGAAAGCCCATGCGGTTAAATTACGATTAATTTCATAAAAATACCCTTAAAAACATAGAGATAAGAGCATCCATAACAACAAAGCCCCCATCCAGGGGGGGCTCGTGACCGTGATTTTATCTGATCAAGATGCAAATCTGAATGAACATTAAAGATGAATCATATCCGCTTGATTCACGTCAATTTTGTTTTCCATACCCTGTCCGGGATGGTCTCTCTCTTCCTCATTTAGTTAAAAAAAATGGCACTACCTGCCGGGAGTCATGGAGGTAGTGCCATAAAAGCCAGCCGCATATTAAGGCTGGAATACCTGCTGCACAACGCTACCGCTGGCAATCACCTTCTTGTTGCTGCTCTCGTAGGACCATGTCAGTGAATTCTGGCCTGCCCCTTCCCATACCAGCAGGTTGTTCGTCTCGTCATAGCTGCCGGGCGTCGCCCAGACAATCTCTGGTACCTCGTCTTGCGGAGTGCGCAAAACGATCTTGAGCCATTTCCCCTGCACCGTATCCGCCATCACCACATGTTGATTCTTCAATGACACACTGGTGTTGTCGTGCAGATAGGCCAGCGGCCGAGTGTTGCTGATGTAGTTGTCATCGGCAGTCAGCTTCGCCAGATAGCGCGGCCCATGCACTATCTTCTCGAGGTCATCCAGGCGACACCCCGACACATCCAGCTTCTGCAAAGCAGACAGGTTGGCCATGCCGGACCAATCCGCCATCTTGTTATTCGAAATATTCAGACCAACTAGGGTCGCAGGCATAAACTCCAGGGTGGAGATCTTGGCTGATGCCACCTCAAGCTGCTTGAGCTTGCTCATCTTTCCCAGCGGGGATAGGTCATCTATCGGGTTATCGCTGACGGACAAGGTGGTCAGATTCATCAGATCCGCAATCGGGCTCAGTGAATCAATCCCATTTCCCGAGATATCCAGCATGGTCAGCGTAGATATTCTGCCAAGTTGATGGATATCAGCGAGACGGTTGGCCGCTATTTTCAGCGTGGAGAGCGGCAGTTCACTGATTGCGGAAATATCACTGATATCGTTGTCCGTCACATCCAGTGAAACAAGATTGGTGGCAAACTGTAACCCGGTCAGGTTCTCGATATGTTTACCGACAGCATTGAGACTATCCAGCGCCAGCATATCCTGAGTCGTCACAGGATCTGCCTCAGCAATACCCAACGCAGATTTGACCGCGGCTTCCATATTCTTGTCAGGAAAATTGATAATCTCTGCATTGACTGCATCTGTCAGGAGTTGTTCATTATTTTCGGAAGGCTGCAACTGGATATATCCATTGCGATTATCGGCTTCATGTTCTGACACTGTGCCGGCAATGGCGGGGACAGACAGCGCCATTGAAATGGCAATTGCCAAGGTCGTGTTTTTCATTATTTACGTCTCTCGGTTTGTTGATTGCTATAAAACCCTACCGAAAATAGATTTCATGAAAAATAAAAAAATCGAGACATATTCATTATTGTGATCACCAACTGCTTATATTTTTAAATTACAAATAATTATAAATAATTTCGGCCAATACCATCCGTACATTTGCCAGATATTGGGTGAGCAAGGTTTATCACAGACCACAGGTTTCAGGTTGGTGTACATGAGCATATGTAATGACTCCTGGCGTAGCGCTCTACATCATTGGCAGCCAATAGCTCAATGAGCATAAGGGAGCCGCACAGATCGTCATGAGGCACGCTTTTTCCACCTATGCGAGATGAGGCCTCGCAACATCGCTGATTGGAAGGCTGCCAGAGCAACCTTGACAGACAACCTGCTGCAGCGGCTAACGGGATCTCGACCCAACCGAACTGATAGATGAAATAATCCCTGCCACCTCACGTCCATGACGCAGTGAAAACGACAACACAGCCCATTCCGCTGGCTGAGTTATCACCACCAGAGGAGAGGAAACGGCTCACTGGCCAAACGCTCTATGCCGGCCACCAGCAGAGAGAATTTTGACTGAGCGGGGTTTAGTGTGGGGTAAAAAAATAAAAAACACTTAACCAAAACAATTAAAAATATAATAATCAAACACTTATATGAATGAGGCGAGTCTTCCATCGAAGACCTCAACTGATCCTGCCTGCCCTCCGGCAGCGCCCGATGCAGACAGGCCGCAACTCACGGCGGCCTCTTTGCTTATCCCCCTCCGCCATCATCTGGTGATAGTACACCCCGCATCGTCTCTGCTCCTTCCCTTAGCCTCTTTATCTCATTCGCCTTGCAAACCACCAATGTGCCACTCCGATCACAAATCGCAGTAAAGCGAACCGCAAGAGGTAGCTGACATACCGAGTTGTCGTTATAAGAGAGCCCCTTATCTCCGGAGTATGAACAAGGCAATCAGATGGCCACCATCAGACAGGTCGCAACCCTCGCCAAGGTCTCGACGGCAACCGTCTCAAGAGTGATCAATAACTCTGCCCATGTTGAACCGGCGACCAGGGAACGGGTAGAGAAAGCAATGCGTGCGCTCGACTATCGACGCGACATGGCGGCAGTGGCTCTGGCAAAACGCAGCGGCAATATGCTCGGCCTGTTGACCGGCAATCTGGCCGATCCCTTCTTTGCCAGACTGGCCCGCGGAGTAGAAGCCATCAGCCGGCAGCACGGCTTTCGGTTGATGGTCTGTAGCGGGTCCCATCAAAGCGAGCAGGAGCAGTATGGGCTCGAGTTTCTGATCAATCAGGGCTGCGAAGCCATCGTTGCCCATACCACTCGCCTCTCTGACGAACTGCTGCTCCGTTACGCCTCACACATGCCAGCACTCATTCCCATCAATCGCTATCTGCCCGAGCTGGCTCACCGCAGTGTCTGGCTGGACAACCGGGCAGGCACCCGAGCCGCCGTCGACCATCTGGTGGCTCAAGGTCATCGCCGGATCGGCTTCATCACCTGTGATTTGCCCATCGCCGATCGGCAGCTCCGCCTGGAGGGATATGAGCAAGGAATGGCTCACTATCATCTGGCACTCAAACCACAGTGGGTTATCAGCCAGCCCTTTACCGAGGAGGGGGGCGAACAGGCGGCGGCGCGCTTGCTTGCTGAGTGCCCCGAGGTAACCGCCGTGCTCACTTTCAACGATGTGATGGCGGCAGGCATGATGTCGCACCTGAGAAAATGCGGGCGACGGATCCCTGAAGACCTGTCGATTATCGGGTTCGATGACATCATGCTGGCCCGCTACCTCTACCCGACACTGACCACTCTGCACTACCCCATTGAGACCATGGCCAAACGGGCTGCTGAGCTGGCCATCACCCGACTGCAACAGCAGGACCCGGGCCCGGAGATCCATGAGTTCACCCCTGCACTGGTCATTCGCGAGTCGGTTATGCCCCTGACGCAACCTCCCCTTCTGCGACCATGATCACGTTCCAGAACACCATGTAACCGGTTACATGGCTAGCGTGCAAGGCTCACATTTCCACCAGGCTGCTCGCCCCACAATGGCGCCATGTTCTGAAGCGATGGATCAACTGTGATGAAACAAGAGAGAAAGACCCTGACCCTGGGGCTTGCCACATTACCCATTCTGGTGATGCTGGGGCTCCTGATCGTTGGCTATGTTCTGATGGGATTGCGCATTGAGCCACTGCTCCTGCTGTCCGCCATCTTCACAGCACTGCTCGCCTGCTGGCAGGGATATAGCTGGGACGAGATCATCCAGTCCATCGTCCAGAAGCTGGCCAAGGCGATGCCGGTCATTCTGATCCTGGTCTGTGTGGGTGGATTGATTGGCAGCTGGATGTTCAGCGGCACCATCCCTTACATGGTCTATTGGGGGCTCAAGCTGATCAGCCCGCAATACATTCTCATTGCGGCCTTCTTCATCACCAGTCTGGTCTCGGTCTGTACCGGTACCTCCTGGGGATCAGCGGGCACCGTCGGGGTAGCCCTGATGGGGGTTGCGCACGGTCTGGATGTTTCGCTGGCAGCGGCAGCCGGGGCGGTGGTGTCAGGCGCCTATTTCGGCGACAAGATCTCTCCTCTCTCCGATTCGACCAACTTCGCCGCCATTGTGGCCGATACCACCCTCTACGCCCATATCCAGCACCTGCTCTGGACCACGCTGCCCAGCTTCCTGCTGGCTGCCGGCGTCTTCTTCGTCGCCGGTTTTTCAGTCATCGGTGAAGAGGTGGCCACACCGGAGAAGGTCATCACCATCCTGTCCACACTGGAGCAGCTCTACCACTTCAATCCTCTCCTGCTGCTGCCCCCGCTGATTGTGCTGTGGGGGGCGATCGCCAAGAAGCCCACTATTCCCTTGATGCTGCTGGCCAGCGCCATCGCCATTATCCTCGGGATTACGTTGCAGGGATTGCCGCTACAGTCCGGTTTCAATGCCCTGATCGACGGCTTCAACCTCACCATGTTCACCCCGCTGGGTCATGACGTCAGCCAGCTGCTCCCCGATATCCCCCGCCTACTCAATCGCGGTGGCATGTTCTCGATGATGAGCACCATTCTACTGGTCTTCTGCGCCTTCTCCTTTGCCGGTGTACTGACCCTGACGGGGGCGCTCGACCTCATCATCAATCGCCTGCTGACCCTTATTCACTCCACTGGCCAATTGATCGCCTCGACCATTGCCACCACCCTGCTGGTCACCGGTGCCACCAGTGACGGCAAGCTGGCCCTGCTCATCCCGGGCGAGCTGTTTCAGGACGCCTACCGTCGCATGGGGCTGGATACCAAGAACCTCTCCCGCACCATAGAGGATGCGGGCACCGTGATTGAGCCCCTGATCCCCTGGACGGCTGCTGGTGTCTATATGGCGGGCACCCTTGGCATCCCGACGCTCGATTACCTCCCCTGGGCCATCCAGTGCTATGCCGCCCTTTTCTTTGCCCTGGGCTACGGCTTTACCGGTATTGGCATCGCCCATGCAGACCGGAAAGAGGTGACAGAGGAGCCGCGGACCATGACAGTGGCGGAGGAGCGATAAGATGCCGGAGCACAACTTTGACCAAGTGATTGATCGCCACAATACCAACTCCATCAAATGGGACTGTATGCCCCAGTACCTTGGCATCGACGGCAGCGATCTGCTACCCATGTGGGTATCCGATTTCGACTTTGCCTGTCCACCAACCGTGCAGCAGGCACTGCAACGGCGGGTCGCCCACGGCGTATTCGGATACAGCGAGCGACGGGATGACTACTTCAGCGCCATACAACAGTGGTTTGCCCGGCGCCATCAGATCACCATAGAACGGGAGTGGATCCACTCCGTCGAGGGGGTGATCCCCGGCATCTCGCTGCTACTGCAAATGCTGACACAACCCGGAGAAGGGATTGTTGTCCAGGGCCCCTGTTATGGTTCCTTTGCCAAGATCATCGCGCTGAACGAGCGACGACTGCTAGATAACCCGTTGCTGCGAAAAGGGAATCGCTACGAGATGGATCTGCCGCAGCTGGCACGTCTCTTCATGGTGGAGCGCCCCGCCATGATGATCCTCTGCAATCCCCACAACCCGACCGGCAGGAGCTGGACGTTCACCGAGCTCTATGAACTGGCGACCCTGTGCCAGCAGCACGGCGTGACGCTGGTATCAGACGAGATCTGGGCCGATCTGCAACTGGCTGGCCATCGGCACACCTCGGTGCTCTCCCTGCCGCCCCATTTGCTGCCCAACATGGTGGTGGCGACCTCTGCCAGCAAGAGCTTCGGTCTCTCCTCGCTGCGCATCTCCAACTTCATCATCCCGGATCCTGCGCTGCGCCAGCGCTTCAAACAGCGTCTCGATGCCCATGGTCTGGATGTATTCAATGCGATCTCCATGGAGGCTGCCACTGCGGCCTATCAGCACGGCGAGGCATGGCTAAACGGGCTGCTCGCCTATCTGACAGATAATCGCCACTGGTTTGCCGAGCAACTGGCAACCCGGTTGCCCCGTCTGCAACTGATGGAGGCCGATGCCACCTATCTGGCCTGGATCGATTGCCGCCAGCTGGAGCTGGATGACGATGAGCTGAAACAGCGGCTTATCGAAGAGGCGAGAGTTGTCCCGTCGATGGGGATCGGCTTTGGCAAAGGGGGGCAGGGCTTTATTCGCCTCAATCTGGGCTGCCCGCGCAGCTATCTGGAACAAGCACTCACCGGACTGGAGCGGCTGGTGTCCAGATAAAATCGCAGAGCAGGGGACAACAGGGGTAGAGCATGCCGCCCCGCTGTCTCCTGCATCCCCCAACTGTGAGTTCACCGGCAGTTTCCCGCTCTGGTGCACCACAAGATGCAATAACGGAACGACCGCCACAGGCAGAGACTCGGAATGGTGATACAAACAGGGTCTCTTCAATCCACCTGATAACGATGCCTGCATGATGACGAAGCTTGAACGCCCCTACTTTTCCAGCGTGCACGAGACCGATGAGGGGCTAAGCAGCCCCCTCTCGCTCTACTCCGTTTATGAGGCGATCGATGTGGAACTGCGGGCTCCCCACGAGATGGCCGGTTACCACTGGCATGGCCAGGTGGAAGTCAACATCCCGTTCGACGGTGATGTGGAGTACACCATGAATGGCCAATCCTTTACCCTGGCGGCAGGGCATGCAGGGTTGTTCTGGGCGGCCATCCCCCATCAGCTGACCCGTATCGGCCACTGCTCGCAGATGGGCCTCATCAATATACCGATCCATCTGTTTCTCTCCTGGCCCATCAATCGGGAGCTGCTGAATCAGGTCACCCATGGCGGCGTACTGCAGTCGCGATCAGCCATGCTGGTGAGCGAGTTTGAACTGACCCGCTGGGTCACGGAGAGCCGGATGGATGACCCTGGCCGTCAGCAACTGGTTGCCGACGAGATCTGTCTGATGTTGCGGCGCCTAGGGCTGGATGGCTGGAGCCGCCTGCTCGCCAACCACAGCAATCAGGGGACGACGACGGGTGCCTCAAAACACTCCCAGTTCCATGTGCAGCAGATGCTCGAATACATTGCCGCCCACCATGATGCCCCGCTCACCACCAGGGAGCTGGCCGATCATGTTGGGTTGCACCCCAACTACGCCATGGGGCTGTTTCAGAAGGTGATGCAGATGAGCATCAAGCAGTACGTCACCGCGATGCGGATCAACCATGCCAGAGCCCTGCTCAGCGATACCGACCGTACCATCCTCGATGTCGCACTGACGGCAGGTTTCAACTCCAGCAGCCGCTTCTATGAGACCTTCCAGCGTTATCTGGGGCTGACACCGAGTCGCTACCGCCAACTGAGTCGGGAACGGGCCAACTCTTCGCAGTAAATTCCCAAATAAAAAAGGGGCTCACGCCCCCTGACTCAATCTCTCCCCGCTTAGCGGGACGGTACCGATACATTCACTCGTCCACCCGGCGGCACAGTCACCTCGACCGCACTCACAGTGACTCCGTTGAGGCGCTGCATACGCGCCTTGCGCAGCTTGCCATCCACCAGCAGGAATCCGTGGTTGCCCGGGAAGCGGGCCTCCCAGAACAGCGCGCGCGGCCCCGTGTTGCCCAACTTGCTGGCGGTAACGCCCTCATGGCGCAGTGACAACCGGTGGGCCCCGACCGGCAGTTGCTCGATGGCTACCCAGTCGATGAAAGCGGGCAATCGGGGCAGGGTTGCCACCCGGTGCGCGGCCGCATCCGGCTCAACCCCCATCATCCCCTCCACGGTCTGCGACACCAGCGTAAAGGAGATCTCCGGATAGTCGCCATTGGTGCCCTGACTAGGCCGCTCATGGGGGAGATTTCGCTTGGCCAGAATGTAGCGCATCCAGCGCCACGCCTCCTCGTTGCGCAGATATGGGAAATAGGTATCCGGCAAATAGGTGTAGGCCTCGATGTTGGCAGGTGCCTGCGGTGTTGTGCCGATCCCCTCGCCCACCATCTCGCTGATATAGTCGAGATAGCGGTCATTGCGCGGCCCCGGCTCTGATAGCTGCTTCATCGGAATAAACCAGCTGTTCTCCTTGCCAAAATCGTTGCGCTTGCTGAGATTGCTGTCGAGGATGCGGGCATAGTGGCCCTGCTCATCCCCGGCAACCCGGCTCCACTCCTCGTTGAAGTAGCGCTTCAGCAGCACCGCCTTGCGCTGCCAGACTTGCGCCGCCCGCTTTTCACCGCGAGCCTGTAGCATAGCGGCATAAGCCAGCGTCGCCTGATACTGGGAGCCGATGGCATCGGCTGCCTCTATCGGGTGCTCACCCCGCTCGTTGTAGGTGCAGGATCCCTGGAAAATACCTCCCTTGCCCTCGGCGATCCCGTTGGGGTGCTGCTCATCATGCAGCGCGATGAAGTCGGTCAGCACCTTGCCGTAAAAGGACCACAGCTCGGGATCCTCGATATAGCGGCGATCGCCGCTCCAGAGGTAGGCGTGGTAAGCCTTCTCCACCAACTCGAACTGGGCGGGCACCTCGCGCACGAACCAGCTGTCGTCCTTGTAGTCGATGGTGTGGGGAGAGCCATCAAAGTTGAAGGCCCAGAGGGTATACCACTTGCGCGCGTCGGTGGCATTGCGAGCAAACACCTTGAACATCGAAAAGTTCTCGGCGCGCCAGCCAGCAATCTCGGCACCGGCAACCTGATGGGCAAAGTCGCGTCCGTAAAAGGCCGTGCGATCGTAATAGCCGGCCCAGTAGGAGGGGATGTAGTCATGCAGGCCGGTGCCATCCCCCTCCGGGTGGTACTCGTCCTTGTTGGTGACGCCACGCTGGCCGGTCATGATGAACTGCGCCGTTTTGGCGGCCGCCCAGTTGAATCCTTCCGCCAGTTCGGTGCTGGAAGAGCTGAGATGCACGGCCGGTTGCGATGCTGCCTCCACTCCGGCGGCGACCGCCGGCTGCGCACAGAGGGTAGCGATGCCTGCCGCCATCATGGCGCATGAGAGACGGGCCCGGCGACTCATTGGATATCCCATGTTCAACTCCTTTGATGATGAACGCCGACCCCAAGGTCGGCGTTATAGGTGAAAGAGATCAGCTGGCCGCCGCCTGCGCCTGCTTGGCCTCGATACTTTCGGATTCATATTTGCACATCAGATGATCTACCACCTTGCTCTGGTAGTGGCCGTTGAGCTTGTAGAAGCGGAAGTAAACAAACAGGGTCAGGGCAAAGAAGATGGCCGGCAGCACCACCATGATGGCCTGCATGCCGAAGAGGGTTTCGGCACTCTGCACCGCATTGGGGACATAACCGACCAGAGTCAACATGACACCGATGAAGAAGCCGGCGAAGGCCGAGCCAGCCTTGACCACCATGGTCTGCACCGAGTAAGCGATGCTCTCGTTGCGGGTGCCAAGCTTGTACTCGCCATAGTCGACCGTGTCGGCGACCATGATCACCTGTAGCACCCAGAACAGGGCGGTACCTATGTGGAGCAGGATGCCGGAGAGGATGATCAGCGCGACATTCTGGGGAGCAATGAAACCGATATACATCAGCATCAGGCAGCTCGTTATGGGGCAGAGTGAGGCCAACGCCCAGAGCACCCGCCGCGAGATGAAGCGGGCCAGCCGCGGGAAGATCATCAGGGTGATCAGGTTGGCGATGCCCCCGTACATCATGAAGCTGGGAAAGAGGGACTCCTGACCAATCACATAGGTAAAGTAGTAGATGGCGAAGGCGGTGATGGTGTTGTTCGCCACGTTGTAGCAGAGCGCCATAAACAGCACGCTGGTGAGCTGATCGTTGCGGAAAATAAGCTTGACCGAATCCATGATGGTGGTGCGCTGCTGACTGACAGTGGGGGTCGCGGCCGAGCTGTAGCGCTCCTTCACATTGCGCAGGGTGACCAGGGTCGAGACAAGAAAGAAGGCGACCAGGATGAAGGTGAACATCAGAAAACCGTGGGCCTTGTCCCCCTGGCCAAAATAGTCCACTACCTTGAGGCCGATGGCACCGGTAATAAGCCAGGAGAGACTGGCAAAGAAGCGGGGATAGGGAACCAGTGCCTCGCGCTCGTGCTTGTCGATGGTCAACGTTGGCACCAGCGACCAGAAGGGTATATCCATCAGGGTATAGGTCATGCCCCACAGGATGTAGGTGATGGCCACATAGACGAGCAGGGCCGTCCCTTCGAAATAGTGGGCACTGAACACCATCACCAGGGCGATGGAGTTGACCACTGTACCTATCAGTATCCAGGGTTTGAACTTGCCCCAACGGCTGCGGGTATTGTCGACAATCCACCCCATGATGGGGTCATTGACCGCATCCCAAATCCTGGCAATCAGAAAGATGGTGCCGACGAAGGCAGCCGACACCCCCACCACATCCGTGTAATAGAACATCAGGTACATGTAGACGATGCCGATGGCAAAATCCTTGCCGAAGGCCCCGAAGCCATAGCTCAACTTGGTTTTCAGCGAGACGCTCATGGTTTATCTCCTTGGGGGTTAAGCCCCCCGCAGGGGGCTCTTGCTCAGCCGTGAATCCACTCCGGCAACCAGCCGCGGTGGGCTTCAATCAGTTCGTCGATCAGGGCGTAGATCTCGTCCATGCCAAGCACTGCCGCCGTGTGGGGATCGAGCAGGGCTGCATGGTAGATGCTTTCCCGCTTGCGCTCGGTGATCGCCTCGGTGACCAGCGCCTGCACGTTGATGTTGGTGCTCATCAGGGCGGCCAGATGGGTTGGCAGCCGACCGATGGCGGTGGGCTGAATGCCGTTGGCATCCACCAGACAGGGCACCTCCACGCAGCAGCCATCCGGCAGGTTGGTAATGAGGCCGTCGTTTCTGACGTTGCCATAAATGACGCTGGGCTCACCGCTCCAGAGGGAGTTGATGATGACGCTCGCATACTCGTTCGATTCGGGCACCTCGACCCGTTCGGCCTGACGATAGGCAGTGAGGTCATCCTGCCAGCGGGCAATCTGCTCGACGCAGCGCTTGGGATACTCGTCGAGCGGCACCTTGTAGCGCTCGATGAGATCGGGGCGTCCCGGCTTGATGAAGTAGGGGGTGTACTCGGCAAAGTGCTCGGAAGATTCGGTAACAAAGTAGCCAAACTTCTTGAACAGCTCGTAGCGCACCAGATTCTGGCAACGCTGGTTGTGGTGCAGGCCGGGTTTGGGGGCAGTCCCCGCTTCATAGGCAGCCAGCAGCTCGGGATAGAGATTGACGAATTCGCCGCTCTCCAGCTGATGCTCAAGGGTCAAATAGAAGGCCATGTGGTTGATACCGGCACAGCGATAACGCAAGGTCGCCGGATCGATGCCGAGATCACGGGCCAACTCGTGCGCCGTTCCCTGCACCGAGTGGCACAGTCCCACCTGCTTGATATGAGGGAACTGTTGATACATGGCCCAGGTGTTCATCGCCATCGGGTTGACGTAGTTGAGCATGGTGGCGTCGGGGCACACCTCGCTCATTACCTCGCACACCCGCCAAAGATTAGGGATGGTGCGCAGTGCCCGCATGATGCCGCCGGGCCCAAGCGTATCGGCAATGGTCTGTTCGAGACCGTGGCGTTTGCACACCTCGAAATCGGTCACGGTACAGGGCTCGTAACCGCCGATCTGGAAAGCAACGATGACAAAGTTGGCCCCTGCCAGCGCAGGTTTCAGCTCGGTATGGCAACTGAGCAGCCCCTTGGCACCGCTGGAATCCATCAGCTTGCGCACCACAATCTGGGACTCTTCAAGCCGCTGTGGATCTATGTCCATCAGGGAGATGTTGGCATTTTTCAGGGCCGGTTTGTGAAACACATCGCCCAGGATGTTCTTCACAAAGATGGTAGAGCCTGCGCCGATAAAGGTGATATTGGGAGTTCTCATGTCCATTGCTCCAATGACGGTGAAACCAGTGTGCCTACTATGCAGGGCTGGTCCCGTCAGGTGCGTCTCGCTTACGGAACAGAGACTCCCAAAAACTCATTTTTGATGGGCTGGCTGACAAGATCTTAGGAAACGGGACACTTGTTCCCGAAAGTGGGACTCCCTTCTCCTGGCATCGACCGGCTCGCAGACAGCCGGAACGTTACTCCGTTACCCCGGATTCGAGCAGCAGGCACTCATCGGCATCTTCGCTCAATTTGACCAGTCGACTGTGCACCAGCCCCAGCTTGGCCAGCAGGCCGATGGATCGCTCGTTGCCCGGAGTGACGATGGCAACTACCTGCCCGATCCCCAACCGGCTTTTGCCATCGGCAAGGGCGGCCTGCGCCGCTTCAATGGCGTAGCCCTGGCCACGATATTGCGGCAGGAAGGCGTAACCGATATCGACCTGCTCCAGGGTATCGCGCTTGATCAGACCGCAGATACCGAGGCTGGCACCGTCATCCTTGCGCTCCACCAGATAGAGCCCGTGACCATAGCGGGCATAGCTGACTGCCGGCCCCTGCTGGATATACTCCTGCGCCTGTTCGAGGGTGCGAATGCCCCGATCACCGATGTAGCGATAGAAGTCACCGTCATTGAGCAGCTCAAGGATGAAGGGGGCGTCGGTGGCGATCATTTCGCGCAGGATCAGGCGGGAGGAGGCAATCATGGCAAGGGCTCTCAAACGGAAAGTGAAGGGCAAAGAGTGCCCCGTCACTCCCGGGCTGGCAAGCCTGTGGCACCATCACTCATACAAAAGGGGCCGCAGTGCGACCCCTGACGAGATGGGAGAAACGGGCTCAGGCGGCCAGCAGTCCGGCATAGCCGTTGCCCTGCTCGCGCAGCGCAGTGAACTGGGCAGCGCAATCGGCCCAGCTCAGCCCCAACGCATCTGCCACCTTGTGGGGCCACTCAGGGGGCGCCTCTTCCCCCACATCGGACTGGGCCGCCAGCACAATGGCCAGATGGATCAACCCGGCCTCGGCGGAAAATACCTTGGCCAGCATGGGATTGTAGTGATACTCCACCGCATTGCTGATGGTATCGGGAAACTTCCAGTAACGAGCCATGGCCGCCCCGACCTGGGCATAGTTGAAGCCAACCACCAGCTCTTCTGCCTTGGCCCGCCCCTTGTGCAGCTCCAGATCGTGAATGTGGTGGACAGTGTTTTCAGGCAGCCCCACGTGCATCACCAGCCGGCCAAGATCGTGCAGCAGAGCGCAGGTAAAAACCTCATCTCCCTTCATCCCTTTCTTCACCGCCAGACGGCGGGCCAGTTCAGCCACGTTGAAGACGCAGCCCCAGAAATGTTTGAGATCAATGCCGGGCACGGCCTTGACCGATTCGGTGAGCCCGCAGGCCAGCACCATGTTGCGCACCATCGCCAGTCCAAGCCGCACCGCGGCTTCATTGACGGTGCCGATCTGACGACTGCTGCCGAATTTGGCCGAGTTGGCCAGCCGCAGCAACTTGGCGGAGATGACAGGGTCCTTGTTGATCAACTTGCTGATCTTCAGCAGATCCGGATCCTTTTCATTGAAGGTCTGGATCAAATCGCGCATCACTTCCGGGATCTGGGGCAGTAGCTTGGGCTCGGCCAGCAGGGAATCTATCGTGGGCATAGGCGTGTCCATCCATGTTATCTGTGTTCCAACCTGTTTGCCTTGGCAAACTCTTCCTAATTATGGGTAACAAATGGCCTCCTCATCGGATTGTTTATTCGCTGGCCATTCAAGGTGTTAGTCACATTCAGGCTATACTGGCCGCCACATTCACTGTTGCGGATATCCCATGAACGACACTCAGGAATTTTTTGACGAAGAGACGCTGCTGGAGATGGTGGAGAACCAGCTCAACGATGGTCACCCTCCCCATGTGAAGGCGACCCTGATGCGGCTGGTGATGAAGGGCACCCCGCGGGAAGAGGCGTTGCAATATATCGCCTGCGCCCTAGGGGCCGAGCTGATGGCGATGGAGGCCGATCAGGGCCCCTTCAATCTGACCCGCTACGGCGAATTCCTCGACAGCCTGCCCGAGATGCCGTGGGCTGACTGATAACCGGAGCTGACCAAGGCGCTACGCCTTTGCATGACTCCTTCAAAACAGAAGGGCGGGCGCCAATGGCCCCGCCCTTGTTGTATGGATCCGCTCCGGATCAGAACTGGGAGTTGATGACCACCTCTTCCCCCAGCGCCCCTGCCAACGGCAGTGGTCGATAGCTGGAGTTGGCGGCCCGCAGCAGCCGAATGCCGCGAATGCCGACCTCCTGCGCCGCCTTGATATCACCGTAGAAGAGCGTCATCGGCTTATCCTTGAGCCACTGCACCTTGGTGTTCTGCCCCGCTGGCCACCGGCGAAGATCACCGGATTGAGCTGGTCGGCCGGAATATTCATGGTCTGCTGCAGGATCTGGCTCACGGTCTCGGTCTTGGTGGCTAGCCCCCCATTTTATCCGCCCGGGATAAGCCTCCACCAACCAGGATATGACAAGCCTGTTTTGACCCTAGATATCGGCTGGAAGAGCCAGAGTGGGCTATAACTGCTTAACACCCGCTATTGATATCAAAATCAACGACTCTCTCTGGAGATGCCATGGACGCGCACACTTCCTCTTCCAATACCACAGGTTCGGCCCCTTCCACTCATCATGCCGGGATAGACACCCTCGATCAGGTGCTGGTACGGCTCGAACTCTCGCCAGAGGGGCAGATCCTTGATGCCAACCCGCGATTTCTGAGCCTCATGGGCTACACGCTAGATGAGCTCTCCGGCAAGCACTACGGCATGCTGCTCTCCCCGGACCAGGTGCAATCCGCCACACATGACACCTTTCAGGCCGCACTGCGCAGCGGCTCCTCGCAGGAGGACGAGCTTCACCTGCTGGACAAGCCGGGACGGGATGTCTGGATCCGTGGAGCCTGCAGCCCGGTTCTGGATGACAATGGACAACTATCTCGTATGACTCTGTACGCCATGGATCTGACCGGGCAGAAGCAGCTCACGGCCAGCTTCGAGGGCCAGCTCAATGCGCTGAGCCGGGTCATGGGCAAGGTCGAGTTTTCGCTGGAGGGCACCATACTGGATGCCAATCCACGCTTTCTCGACATAGTGGGTTACCAGCTGGAAGAGCTGAAAGGGCAACACCACAGGCTGCTGGTTGACCCAGACTACGCCCAGTCGGCGGATTACCTCGCCTTCTGGGACACGCTGCGCCGGGGCGAGTTTCTGGCTGGCGAATTCTGCCGCCTGAACAAGCAGGGACAGGAGGTATGGATCCAGGGCTCCTACAACCCCGTGCTGGATCTGAACGGCAAGCCCAGTAAAATCGTCAAGTTTGCCACCGACATCACGGCGCAGGTGGAGCAGCACCGCCAGCTCAAACAGGCGATGGTGGAAGCGGAAGAGGCCGCCAGAGTGCGCGAGGAGCTGCACAAGTCTCTGCAAGAGATGTCGACCCCTGTCACCCCTATCTGGGACGGGATCCTGCTGCTGCCACTGGTTGGGATCATCGACTCCATGCGCACTGCCGACGTGATGAACAAGTCGCTCACCAAGATTGCCGAAACCCGCGCCCGGGTCTTTGTGCTGGATATTGCCGGAGTCGCCACCGTGGACACTGGCGTCGCCAACCAGCTGATCAAGATCACCAAGGCGACCCAGTTTATGGGCTGTGAAGCCATCATCTCGGGAGTCTCCCCCGCCATTGCCCGTACCATGGTGGAGCTGGGGGTGTCGGTCGGTGACGTCCGTACCACAGCGACCCTGAGAGACGCCTTCGAAATAGCGCTCAAACGGGTTGGCTCAGCCCTCTAGGTCGCGGCAATGACCATGCAGCTCAACAACGATCTTGGCATCGCCGATATGGCCGACTGCATAGTAGTCAGCATGCGCCCCGATCTCGGAGACGACGGCATGCAGATGCTGATGCAGGCCCTCTCCCAGCGACTGGTACACGGGCGTCACCATGCAGTCTTGCTCGACTTCTCCGGCGTCATGCTACTGGATCACCATGAATTCAGACAGGTTTGCAAACTTGCCGAGGTGTGCCGTCTGTTGGGTGCCACCTGCCTGCTGGTAGGGCTAAATGCCGGGATCGCCGCATTTCTGGCGCTAGCCGAGGCACAGCCCGGGCCACTGCGCTGCTTCATCGACATGGACGACGCTTTTGCCCATGCCAGCCGCCTCCAGGGTGAGGAGTAAACCGCCATGATACAAGAGCATGCGACCCGGGAGGCCAGCTATCCGCTACGCCACGATATCGATCTGCACCTGGCTGTGATGTCGGTTCGTCGGCTCCCATTTATCGCCAACCTATCCGACGTGGATCGCGCCATGCTCTCCACCGTGGTCTCCGAACTTGGCAGCAATATCCTGAAATACGCCGGGCAGGGGGAGATCACCCTGATGCTCCATCACCCGAAGGGGAGATCCTGCATCGACATCATCGCCCGTGACAAAGGGCCCGGCATATCGGATGTCTATCAGGCCCTGCAGGATCACTACAGCACTTCCGGCACCCTGGGACTGGGACTGCCCGGCGTGCGGCGCATGATGTCAGAGCTCACCATCAGCACACCGCCGGAAGGGGGCACCCTGGTGCAGGCGCGCAAATGGCTGGGTTCTGTACCCTCGGTCCCACGTCTCATCACGCCCACCCAACAATGGGGGCAGGCAGGTCTGACACTGGTCTGGGCTAGCGAAAACAGACCCTGTTATCCGGAAAAGGTCTCCGGCGATCTGGTCTTTATCCGGCCCACATCCGACGGCGTCTTGCTGGTACTGATCGATGTCAGCGGCCACGGCTCCTCGGCCAACAAGCTGGCACTGATACTGCAAGAGGCGCTGCAAAACACCCCTGAACAGGAGCCGGCACCTCTGCTGCAGCTGTTGCACCAACACTGCATCGGTACCCGGGGAGCGGCCGCTGGCATAGCCCTGGTCAACAGTGAACGGGGTGAACTGAGCTACGCCGGCATCGGCAACACCCGCATCTGTCTGCGCGGCCATGACCTCTGGCGCGGTATCTCCCGTGATGGGGTGCTGGGGGAGCGCTTCCCCACCCCCTTGCTGCAACGGCAGCCCATCAAGCCGGGGGATTTGCTGATGCTCTATTCGGATGGCATCAGCGAGTCACTCAACCTGCGTGACGGCGCACTGGATCTGGGGGCTGATCCCGTCATTCTGGCCCGTCAAGTCATAGACCATAGTGGGCGCAGCACCGACGATGCGAGCTGTATTGTGCTGCGGGTACAACCAGAGAAGGAGCGCTAGATGCGGCAGCTGATCGGTGATATCAGGCTCTCTGGCCCGACGGCAGCCCTCACCGCCAGACGCAAGGTGATCCAGGTGCTCACCTGCATCGACAAGAGCCCCACCTTCGTGGCGCCGCTGGCGGGTACCACCTCGGAGCTGGTGCGCCAGCTGACGGCAACCATCGACTCACTGCAACTCCAGCTTTGGCTGGAGAGCAATACGCGGGAGCTGTGGGTCTCCCTCTCGGCCGACGAGCCACTGCAGCACAACGCACCCGGTGCAACCCATGGCAGCATCCGGCTGGTTCCTCATGCTGACACCGCCATCGCTCTGGTATGCCACCTGCCACACTGGCCCGATGACGCTCTGCTGTTGCAGATGCAGCAGCAGTTCGCTGAACCGACCCGGGATGAGCTGTTCGCCGTGATGCAGACCAAGAATCAGGAGCTGGAGCAGGCCTATGAGCTGGCAGAAAGCGCAACCCGGGCCAAAAGCGATTTTCTCGCCAACATGAGCCATGAAATCCGCACCCCGATGAACGCCATTCTGGGTATGGCCCACCTCGCCCTGCAAACACGCCTCGACTCGCAGCAGGCTGATTATCTGGGCAAGATCCAGCGCTCGGCCCATCACCTGCTCGGCATCATCAACGATATCCTCGACTTCTCCAAGATCGAGGCGGGCAAGCTGGATCTGGAGCAGATCGAGTTCGATCTCGACCATGTGCTGGAAAATCTGGCAACCCTGGTGGGCGAGAAGGCCGAAGCCAAAGGCATAGAACTGCTGTTCGAGGTCGATCACCAGCTAGACACCCTGCTCTATGGCGATCCCCTGCGGCTCGGCCAGATCCTGATCAACTACGCCAACAACGCAGTCAAATTCACCGAGCAGGGGGAGATACTGGTCAAGGTCACTTGTCTGGAGAAACGACCGCAAGAGGTGCTGTTGCACTGCTCGGTGCAGGACACGGGGATCGGCATGAGCCAGGAGCAGCAGCAACGGCTGTTCCAGTCTTTCCAGCAGGCGGACAGCTCCACCACCCGCAAATACGGCGGCACCGGCCTCGGGCTCGCCATCTCCCGCGAACTGGCGGCACTGATGGGAGGGGAGGTCGGCGTGCAGAGCGAACCGGGCAAGGGAAGCACTTTCTGGTTTACTGCCCGACTCGGCCGCGGCAGATACCGCTCACGCTATCTGCCAAGTCTGGATCTGCGTGGCCGCCGCATACTGGTGGTCGACGACAGTGCCAGCGCCCGCACCATACTGGCTGCCCTGCTGCGCAGCATGAGTTTCGTGGTCGACACCGCCGAATCGGGTCAGCAAGGGCTGCAGATGATCGCCTGTGCCGAGCAGGAAGGTAACGCCTACGAGGTGGTGCTGCTGGATTGGCACATGCCCGGGCTGGATGGCATAGAGACGGGGCGCCGCCTCATCGCCCGCGGCCTTGGCAAGCGGCTTTATCGGGTCATGGTGACAGGTTATGGGCGGGAAGAGATTTTTCGCGAAGCAGAGGCCGCCGGCTTTGATAGGGTGCTGGTCAAACCAGTCTGTGCCTCTGTGTTGTTTGATACCATCATTGGGCTGTTCGGCCAGCAAACCACGGCGACTGCCTTGAAGCCCACCCAGCCTACCCACAACTATCGCTTCGAGGGACTCCGTATACTGCTGGCAGAAGACAACGAGCTGAATCAGCAGGTGGCCATGGAACTGCTGCGAGCGGCGGGCATCGACGTCAGCATTGCTGCCAATGGTGCCATTGCTCTGGAAATGGCTGCGCAACAACCATACGACCTGATCCTGATGGACATGCAGATGCCGGTGATGGATGGACTGACTGCCACCCGTCAGTTGCGCCAGCAAGAGAGCGAAGGGCACCACACTCCGATCCTCGCCATGACGGCCAATGTCATGGCCGGTGACCGGGAACGCTGTCTGGCGGCCGGTATGGATGACCACATCGCCAAGCCCATCGACCCCGACAAGCTTTATGCCGCACTGCAGTGCTGGGCCCCTGCCTTCAGCGTTGAAACCGATGCAATACCCAAGAGCGCACCTTCACCACAGCACCAGCCATTGCAGCCTCAGTTAAGAGCGCTCGGACTCAATGCCGAAGCCGCCCTGCAACGGCTGATGTACAACTGGGGGTGGTATCAGGATCTGCTGCAACGATTTGCCCAACAGGGCACCCGGCCCATGCAGAGCCTGATCGCCGCCCTGCAGAAGAACGACCGGGAGGAGGCCCATCGTCAGGCCCATACCCTCAAGGGGATTACCGCCACTCTGGGCGCCGAACCACTGCGGGGTATCTCGGCCAGGCTGGAGAGTGCACTCTCCCGGGGGGATGACACCACCAGCCTGCTTCCACTGGCGGAGCAGGGGCTGCAGATGCAGCAGCAACTGAGCGATGGCCTACAGGCCCTGCTACCCACCCAGACCACAGCCGACCTGCCGGAGCAAGAACAAGTCGACCTGGCGCCCCTGCTGGCGCAGCTGATCCGGCTGCTGGCGGAAGATGATGCCGGAGCTCTGACCCTGTTCCAGCAGCATCAGCAGCAGCTGACGAGAGTGCTGGGAGAGACGGCATCCAGGATAGCTGACGCCATTACCGGCTTCCGTTTTACGGATGCACTTGCACATCTGCAACGAGTCCGGGCCCTCAGGCCCGATCTGTTCAACCAAGAGTGAGGGCACCACCATGCTCAACCTGCTGGATCCCGATACCAAGCCCACCCTGCTGGTGGTCGATGACACCCCTGAAAACCTCTCATTGCTCAGCGCCTTGCTCAGCCCACAATACCGGGTCAAGGTCGCCATCAGTGGCCAGCGGGCACTGGAGATACTGTCATCAGACTCCCGGGTAGATTTGATCCTGCTTGATGTCGTGATGCCCGGGATGGATGGTTATCAGGTGATGCAGACACTGCAGGAGATGCCGCAGGCACGGCATATTCCGGTGATTTTTCTGACTGCCAAGGTAGAGGAGAGCGCCGAGGCACATGGACTGGCTCTCGGCGCCGTGGACTATATTCACAAGCCGATCTCCCCCGCCATCGTGCTGGCCCGCGTCAGAAACCACCTTGAGCTGAAGGCGGCACGGGATCTGCTACATGACCAAAATGCCTATCTGGAGCAGGAGGTGGAACGACGCACCCGAGAAAACGAGCTGATCCAGAACATCACCATCCACTCCCTCGCCTCTCTGGCCGAAACCCGGGACAACGAGACCGGCAACCACATTCTGCGCACCCAGCATTATGTGAAGCTATTGGCGGAAACTCTCTGCGAGCACCCTCGCTTTCGTGCCGAGCTGACCCCCAAGACAATAGAGCTGCTGTTCAAGTCGGCCCCCCTGCACGATATCGGCAAAGTCGGCGTACCGGACCGGATCCTGCTCAAACCTGGCAAACTCGATGAAGATGAGTTCGCCCAGATGAAACACCACTCCACCCTTGGCAAGGAGGCCATAGTCCACGCCGAGGAAGCGCTGGGGGTAGAGGTGGAATTTCTGAGACTGGCCAAGGAGATCGCCTGCTACCACCACGAGAAGTGGGATGGCACCGGCTACCCCTACGGTCTGATAGGAGATGAAATTCCCCTCTCGGCCCGACTGATGGCGCTGGCAGATGTGTACGATGCCTTGATCAGCAAGCGGTGTTACAAGGCAGCCATGACCCATGCAGAGGTGGTGCCCATTATTTTGGCGGGAAGGGGCAACCATTTTGATCCCGACATCACGGATGCCTTCGCTCACATCCACGTGCAGTTTCACGAGATCGCGCTGCGCTACAACGACGACAAGAGCGATCAGGAGGCCAAACTCGACTAGGTGCTAGAATCAGCAGGCAACAAGTCAGTGAAGATGAAACCATCGCGCTCCACCGTCTCCCCCGTGCAGATCGCCAGCGGGCGCAGAAACATGGGACCATCCCAGGCCAGAGTGTGAAACTCGCCGTTCTCGCCGCACGGATCGACCCCCGCCGGCAGCACCGCCAGCAGTGCCTCGTCAAAATCGTGGCCACCCAGGCTGGCATCCAGCTTGTTCGGGTCGAGAGCACTGATCCGCGCCTTCAACCCAGCGGCCACCATCTGCGACGCCAGTTCACGGGTATTGCTGCCCCACAGCGGGAACAGTGGTTCGATGCCGGTGCCTGCCAGCTGCTTTTCACGGTAGGCGCGCACATCCTCAAGGAACAAGTCGCCAAAGGCCATATGGCGGATCCCCTGTGCCACCACATCGGCGATAAAGCCGGTCATGATGCGGGCGTAATCCTCGTTGCTGCAGGGCCAGGGCAGATCGATGGTGATGAGGGGCAGCCCGACGCAGGCGGCCTGTTCGGTCAACAGCTGCTTGCGCACCCCGTGCATCGCCACCCGCTCGAATGCCTGATTGAGGGTGGTAAACAGCCCCACCACCTCGATGGCGGGATCCTGCCGCAACTGATGCAGAGCCCATGCGCAATCCTTGCCGCTGCTCCAGGAGAGCAGTACCCGTTTCTTTTCCATCATTCCTCCGCCAGCGGGGCACTCGGATTGCCCCAAAAAGATGCAAGACAGTGTTGCGAATTGCGCGATTTACACACAAGAGGCAGGCAGCATACTCTCGATCACCTGTATATACCCCTTGTCCGGGGTGACAATAACTAAAAAAACCGATGGGAAACATACGGATATGACCACGACCACACAACAACACGATCACGCCCGCCCCCTCAATCGACAGGATTACAAAACTCTGAGTCTGGCTGCCCTCGGCGGTGCGTTGGAGTTTTACGACTTCATCATCTTCGTCTTCTTCGCCGTGGTCATCGGCGAGCTGTTCTTCCCGGCCGACATTCCCGAGTGGCTGCGCCAGTTCCAGACCTTCGGCATCTTCGCCGCCGGTTATCTGGCCCGCCCGCTCGGCGGCATCATCATGGCCCACTTTGGCGATCTCATCGGTCGCAAGCGGATGTTCACCCTCAGCATCATCATGATGGCGCTGCCGACCCTGTTGATCGGTCTGCTGCCCACCTATGCGGTGCTCGGCATCGGCGCCCCCATCGCCCTGCTGGGATTGCGGATCCTGCAAGGCGCCGCCATCGGCGGTGAAGTGCCGGGCGCCTGGGTATTTGTCGCCGAGCACGTTCCTGCCCGTCAGGTCGGGGTCGCCTGCGGTACGCTCACGGCGGGATTGACGGCCGGCATCCTGCTCGGCTCCCTCATCGCCACTGCGGTCAACAAGAGCCTGACCCCGGCCGAAGTGAGTGACTGGGGCTGGCGAGTGCCCTTCCTGCTGGGCGGTATCTTCGGCATCGTCGCCATGTACCTGCGTCGCTGGTTGCACGAGACCCCGGTTTTCGCCGAGATGAAGGCCAACAAGACCCTGGCTGACGAGCTGCCCCTCAAGTCGGTGCTGCGCAACCACAAGAGCAGCGTGGTGGTCTCCATGCTGCTCACCTGGCTGCTCTCCGCCGGTATCGTGGTGGTGATCCTGATGACCCCCACCTATCTGCAGAAGGTCTATGGCATCAGCCCGGCGGACGCCCTGACCGCCAACTCGCTGGCGATCGTGGCCCTGACCCTCGGCTGCATCGTTTATGGTCGACTGATCGACCTGCTGGGCAGCGGTCTCACCTTCATGTTCGGCTCCCTGCTGCTGGCGGGCTCCAGCTACGCCTTCTATCACGGTCTGGCGGCCGGTACGAGCCAGCTGGTGCCGCTCTACATGCTGGCAGGCTTTGCGGTCGGGATTGTCGGCGCCGTGCCTTACGTGATGGTCAACGCCTTCCCGCCGGTGGTGCGTTTCTCCGGTCTGTCATTCTCCTACAACGTGGCCTACGCCATCTTCGGCGGCCTCACCCCGATGGCGGTGACCCTATGGATGAAGAGCGACATGCTGGCCCCCTCCCACTATGTGGTGAGCCTGTCGGTGCTGGGTTTCGCCATCGGTCTTTGGCTCTGGTTCCAGCAACGGGCCATCCGGCAGCAGCAAGCACCGCAAGCGGCCTGACCCGAACAACAAGCCCCGGTATCTGCCGGGGCTTTTTTGTACTGCTTATGTTCAGTTTCGCCAGCATAAGATAGCCTCCCTCTTGAGTCAGGTGACCACCTGGATCAAGGTATTCCCATTCATCCCTGCTATCCGAGGCTCAACATGTTCTTTCAGGTCGTATTTCTCGCTTTGCTGGCGTTGCTGCCCATGGTCAATCCGCCTACCACGGCCACCCTGCTGCTGGGGCTGAGCAAGGGGATGTCGCGCGAACATGTGCGACGTCAGGTCAATATGGCGGCCATCTATCTGTTCTGCACCCTCTGCATCACTTTCTTTATCGGATCCTCGATTCTGGATCTGTTCGGTATCTCCATTCCGGGTTTGCGCCTAGCCGGGGGGCTCATCATCGGCTTTATCGGCTTTCGCATGCTGTTCCCCGCCCCCAGCCAGCAGAGCGGGGTCGATATCAACCAGAGCATCGCCTTCGTACCACTCACCATGCCCAGCATGTGCGGGCCGGGCACCATGGCGCTGGTAATAAGCGGGGCAGCCCAGATTGCCGAGCTGCCTGACGAGTACAACCGCCTCACCATCTATGGCGCCATGGTCACTGCGTTTGCCCTGATGAGCCTGATCAGCTGGGGAGTCTTGAAGCTGGCGGATCCGGTCTGCAAGATCCTTGGCGCCACCGGCATCGATGCCATGACCCGCATCATGGGCTTCCTGCTGGTCTGCATGGGTATGCAGTTTTGCATCAACGGCATCAAGGAAGTGGCACAGGATCCGGTCTTCCACGGTGGCCAGGCCGTGCAAACCGCACCGGCGCTACCGCAGGCTTCCGGCACGTTTGATCAGTTGCCGCAAAAGCCCGTCAGCCCTGATTGAAAACGGTATCAAAAAGTCCCTGACGATCTGCACTGATCTTGTTCCTGATCATGTTATTGACACAAAAATGGGTTAGTTTGTTTTTTATACAGACTTTATTCAGACGGACGCTGATAGGTTTGTTGATGAATACCCACTCAACTTCAGGAGAGTATGCAGATGGAGAAGATACTGACCGAAATAGGGAGCCATAGCCTGTTTCACGAGTACCTGAACGTGGTTGGGATTGCGAGCCCATCCCTCGCCAAGATTGAGCAACACTGGGAATATAAAAAGCGGGAGCAGCTGGTCGCCAAAATCCAGATCGATAAGCAGGGCAATGCCCGTTACTTCATCGATGCTCGCGCCATATCCATCAACTGATACCGAATAACCAGCCAGCCCCGCTCCACCGAACGGGGCTTTTTGTTGTCTGCGATCCCGCACTCGCTGACCCGCATTATCTCTGCTGTTGCCAGAAGCCCTGTTTGTTTTTTGTACAGCACTCATTCAGCTCGACATGGCTATCTTGTATCTGCCCCCCTTGTTCCAGAAGAGTGCCCATATGACCAAGATGCTGACCGAAATCGGCAGTCATAGCCTGTTTCACGAATACCTGAATGTGCTCGGCATAGCCAATCCAGCTCTTGCCAACATAGAACAACTGTGGGAACACAGGCAGCAAGAGAGGCTGCTCGCCAAAATCCAGATCGACAAACAGGGTAAAGCCCGTTACTTCATCGACGCCCGCGCCATCTCGGTCAATTAACACCGATGATTCTGCAAGCCCCGGCCTACTGACCGGGGCTTTTTGTTGCATGTCCATCAAGCAGGCTAGCCAATCCCCCTGTCACTCCCTCTTCTCTCTATGCTCCTCTGATGGAATTTTACCTCCTTTAAAAAGAAAATAACTGGAATAATTAATTATGCGACACCAATCTCATAATAAAAATCAAAAATCGAGCATGATGACCCGCATCGAGAAGAATGATTTACGCCGGGAATGGCGACGACCTGAAGTAGAGGAAGCGATGACCATTGACCTATCAAGCATGATTACCGAAACCCGCAATCCAGCCAGCATCGAGATCGATCAGCTCCCGACTCTGGATATGCTGCGGATCATCAATCAAGAAGATCAACACGTTGCAGTGGCTGTAGGCCAACTGCTGCCCGAGATCGCCAAGGCGGTCGATGCTATTGCAGCCGCATTTGGCAAAGGCGGCCGCCTGATCTACATCGGGGCTGGCACCTCCGGGCGCCTCGGCATCCTGGACGCCAGCGAATGCCCGCCCACCTACGGGGTCTCTGCCGAGCTGGTCATCGGCCTGATTGCCGGGGGCCACAAGGCCATACTGCAGGCGGTGGAGAATGCCGAAGACGATGCAGAACTCGGTGCCAACGATCTTAAAAATATCCACTTCAGTGCCCACGACGTGCTGGTGGGTATCGCAGCCAGCGGGCGAACCCCCTATGTGCTGGGCGCCATGCAATATGCCAGGAGCCTGGGTGCCACAGTGTGCAGCATCAGCTGCAACCCGGGCAGCCCGCTCGCCAAAGCGGCCGACATCAGCATGGTCGCCGTGGTCGGCCCCGAGATTGTGACCGGCTCCTCCCGCATGAAAGCGGGCACAGCCCAGAAGCTGATCCTCAATATGCTCTCGACCGGCGCCATGATCCGTACCGGCAAGGTCTACGGCAATCTGATGGTGGATGTGGAGGCGACCAACGCCAAACTGGTGGAGCGCCAGAAGCGCATCGTCATGGAAGCAACCGAATGTGATCGTGGCACGGCCGAGCAGGCTCTTGCTGCCGCAGATAACCATTGCAAGACCGCCATCGTGATGATCCTGGCCAATATCTCCGCCAGCGAAGCACGAGAGCGGCTGAAAAGCAGCGGCGGCTTTATCAGCAAATGCACAGATTAATCGGCCGACCGCACATTGGCCGCGCCAGCAATGGCGACAGGATAACAACATAAGCGGGGGCATCCGCCCCCTCACATCAGACTGACCGGGTTCTTTATGGCAAAAATAACTGACACCATGATTGGCCAGATCATCCAGGCCATCGGCGGCCGGGATAACATCACCAACTGTGGCCACTGCATGACCCGCTTGCGGCTGAGCCTGGCGGACAGCCTGCATGCCGACCGCGATACTATCAAACGGATTGCCGGGGTGATGGGGGTGATTGAAAGCGACAATCAGTTCCAGATAGTGCTTGGCCCCGGCAAGGCCCAGACTGCCTGCGAGATGATGAATGGCATGCTGAATGCAGACGCGGGAACACTGACCGCCCCCCGCCCGCAATCATCGGATCTTGGCGACATCGCCGCCGCCAACAAACAGGCGCTGAAGCAGAAACAGAGCAGTGCGGCACACCGCTTCCTGGCCAAGTTTGCCACCATTTTCACTCCGCTGATCCCCGGTTTTATCGCTGCGGGTCTGCTGCTCGGCTGTGCCACCCTTATCGAACAGACCCTGTTGCTGGAAGGACAGCAGACAGGGGGCATGCTGGCCGAATTCGTCGGCTACATGAAGCTCTTCAGCAAGGGATTGTTCAGCTTCCTCAGCATCCTGATCGGCTACAACGCCCAGAAGGCGTTTGGTGGCTCCGGCGTCAACGGTGCCATCATCGCCTCTCTGTTTGTCATGGGTTATGACCCTCAGGCCAGCAGCGGCATCTACTCCGGTATCACCGACTTCTTCGGCCATCAGATCGATCCCCGCGGCAACATCATCGGCGTGCTGATCGCCTGCATCATAGGCGCTTCGGTTGAGCGCCAGGTTCGCCGCTACATGCCGGACAGTCTGGATATGATCCTCACTTCCTGCATCACCCTGCTGATCATGGGAGCCGTCACCTTTATCCTGATCATGCCCCTCGGCGTGCAGCTCTATAACGGCATGTCCTGGCTCTTCATCAACCTCAATGGCAACCCGTTCGGTACCGCTATTCTGGCTGGCCTGTTCCTCATCTCGGTGATGTTTGGCATCCACCAGGGGTTCGTTCCCGTCTACTTTGCGCTGATGGATGCCCAGGGCTTCAACTCCCTGTTTCCTATCCTAGCGCTGGCCGGTGCCGGACAGGTAGGGGCTGCGCTGGCGCTCTACAGCCGGGCAGGCAAGGATTCCCTACTGCGCACTCAGGTGAAGGGCACCATCATTCCGGGCATTCTGGGGGTCGGTGAGCCGCTCATCTACGGCGTCACCCTGCCGCGGGTCAAACCCTTTATCACGGCCTGCTGCGGTGGTTCGCTGGGGGGCTTCGTGGTTGGCCTGATCTCCTGGCTGGGTCTGCCGGTCGGCCTCAACACCGTCTTTGGCCCCTCCGGTATCGTCGCCCTGCCGCTGATGACCTCCGCCCAGGGGATCTTCCCCGGCATGATGGTCTATGCGGTCGGCCTCGCCGTCGCCTACCTCGGCGGCTATCTCTTCACCCTGATGTTCGGCTGCAAGAACGTCGATCTGAGTTAATCCCTCCTCCGGATTTCTAGCCAAGGTCTGGCCCCGAGCAATCGGGGTCATGGCCAAACTCATCCCGGCTCTGGCACAGAGCCCGTACAGGAACGATAAAAAATGAAAAAATCCATGCTTGCTCTGGTTCTTCCCGCACTGCTCGGCACAGGTTCCGCTCATGCGGCCGTCATCTATCAGGCTGACGATGGCTCCAACGTCGACCTCTACGGCCGTCTTGGCTTCAATATTTCCGACAAGAAGAGCGGCAATGATCAGGGTGACTTCGATGGCCGTATCGGCTTTACCGCCCGTCAGACCGTCAATGACGATGTCGCAGTGATCGGCATGGCGCAATATCAGGTCAATGCAGCCGAATACGCCAACAACGTGCAGAAGAACAGCAGCGACCTCACTGCCCGTTACGTCTGGGCAGGGATCGATGGTGGTCAGTGGGGCAAGGTGACCGGCGGGCGCGTCTCTTCCGGCCTCATCATGTTCACCGATATTGGCGATGTGTTTGCCGCCTCTGATGTCTCCATGGCTCGTCAGGCCAGCAAGGTGGACTCCACCGCCGTGCAGGTGTTCCGTCAGGATGGCACCCTGCAGTACCAGAACACCCTCGGCAATCTGGATCTCTCGCTCGCCTACATCCTTGGTAACGGCACCTCGGATCTTGATTACGGTTACAACGGCGCCCTGCGCTACACCTTCGATCTGGGCAATGCAGGCAAACTGGCTCCGGTCGTGGCGTATCAGCAGACCAAAGCAGCCCAGAGCAGTGGCAGCAAGGTCGATCCCAATGCCGATGAGTATCGCTTCGCAGGGATCGGTACCCGCTACTATCTCGGCCCTCTGATGTTGGGTGCCCTCTATAGCAAGGATCAGGTGACCTATCGCGATGGCCGTGCCGACAGTGAAGACAAGGTGTGGGAACTGACCGCGGTGTATGACATCAACCAGAAGTGGGCGGCCCGCGCAGGCTATCGTCACCTCGTCAACGAGGGTGGCGACCAGATGGCACTGCGCGATACTACGCTGGAGCTGCAATACAAGCTCACCCCGCGATCTTCCCTCTACAGCGCCTATGTGATCCGCAATGGTGAAGATGGTCTGGCTGGTAGCACCATCACCAGCTTTGGTGGCAGCAGCAACAGCGAGAGCTTCTACCACCTCGGCCTGCGCTACGAATTCTGATCTGGTTGCCGGCCTGCGGGCCGGCTCCTTCATGGAGTCTTATGATGGCACGATCCTCCCTGCTCTCTCCCCTACTATTATCCCCCCTGTTTGCCCTGCTGCTCAGCGTACCGGCCACGGCCGCCCGACTGGAGCTGGCCGATACCCTCACCCTGCTCGCCTCGCCACAGGGCAAACCCTCGGCCTTCACCCGGATCATTGAGCTCCCGGCGGGAGAGTCCCGACTGCTGGTCCGCTTTGACAGCCCAAGTGACCCTCGCTCCACCAACGAGAGCCAGGGACGCGTGACCTCGGCTCCTCTGCTGGTTACCCTTACAGCACCATCACAAGGGACGCTGCAACTGACCACCCCGGTGCTGACCAGCTCCTCGGCTATCCGCCAGTTTGCCGCCAGCCCGGCCCTGCTGCTGAGTGACGACAAGGGCACCTCACAACCGCTGGCACTACAAGCCCTGCCACGCAACCAGGATAGTCTGGGCACCGATTACCAGGCCCTGCTGGCAAGCCATACGCCAACAGTGAGTCCGGCCCCCATTTTCGCAACACAAGCCGCAACTACCGCTCATACAGCTTCGGCACTTACGCCGGAGCAGGCGGATGCCACCCTGCGGGAACTCTATCTGGCGGCCGATGCCAAGCGGCGTAAAGCCTTTATCCGCTGGGCCCTTGACCTCTAGCAGACAACAAAAAACCACCTGTTCAGGTGGTTTTTTGTTGTACGGATGATGCTGCGGGAGAGCAGTCATCACTCCTTGTTGAGTCGGTCGATGGCATCCCGGGTACCGTCAATCAGGGCCCAGGCTCGCTCGTCTCTGCGCTGCACCAGGCCGAGGAACAGGATGTCGGTAATGGTGTTCTGGGCGGTACGGGAGGAGATGGAAGAGATACGCAGTTCGTTCTCCTCCGCCACCGTATCCAGCACCATGTCGGCCATCTGGCGCAACTGGGTTTGCCGGAACGAAGTCACGGCAATCAGGGTGGCACCATTGCGCTTGGCCAGCTCGGCCGCCGCCAGCACATCACGGCTGGCGCCAGAATAGGAGATGACCAGCTGCACATCACCCGGTCCCAGGGTCTGGGCGATGGAGATCTGCACATGGCTATCCTGGGCAAACAGGGTAGTTACACCGATCTTGAGCAACTTGTACCAGAGATCCTTGGCGGTCAGTGCCGAACCGCCAATCCCCACCAGCTGTACCCGCCCGGCGCCATCTATGGTGTCGAGTACCTGCTTCAGCAGAGCACTGTCGAGAGCCTGAGTGGTCTCGATGATAGAATTTATCTTCTCCTGCGCCAGCTTCTTGGCCATGGTCTCCAGATCATCGTCTCGCCCGATGCCATTGTAGAGATCACCGACATTGTCGGTCTTGATGGCATGCTTGCGCCCCAGATCCTCGCTGACCGCCAGCTTGAAGGCGGTGAAGCCCTTGAACCCGATCTTCTGGGTGAACTTCACTATGCTCGACTGGCTCACCTCCGCCTGCTGGGCCAGCTCCTGAGAGGAGAAGTGGGTCACCTGTTCCGGACAGGAGAGGATGTAATCGGCAATCTTGAGCTCGCTGGGGGAGAGCTGGCTCCTGATATTGGATATTTTCGACAGGGTAAGCATGGTTTCTCTCTGTTCTTGTTCTGCGTCGAGGCTTACTGGGTGCCACCCACGGTGAGTTGATCCAGTTTGAGGGTGGGCTGGCCGACACCGACCGGCACGCTCTGCCCCTCCTTGCCGCAGATGCCGACCCCGCGATCCAGCGCAAGATCGCTGCCCACCATGGAGACCTGGCTCATCGCCTCGGGGCCGTTGCCGATCAGGGTCGCCCCCTTGATGGGGGCGGTGATCTTGCCATCTTCGATGAGGTAAGCCTCGGAGGCGGAGAAGACAAACTTGCCGGAGGTGATGTCCACCTGACCGCCGCCGAAGTTGGGGGCATAAATGCCCTTCTTCACCGAGGCGATGATCTCAGCCGGATCATGCTGGCCCGCCAGCATGTAGGTGTTGGTCATGCGCGGCATCGGCATGGCGGCGTAAGATTCGCGGCGCCCGTTGCCGGTGAGCGGTACCCCCATCAGACGGGCGTTCTGCTTGTCTTGCAGATAGCCCTTGAGGATGCCGTTCTCGATCAGCACGTTGTAGCCACCCGGCGTCCCCTCGTCATCTATGCTGACGGAGCCGCGCCGACCCGGCAGGGTGCCGTCGTCGACTATAGTGCAGTGCTTGGAGGCCACCTGCTCGCCGATGCGGCCAGCAAACGCGGAAGATCCCTTGCGGTTGAAATCCCCCTCCAGACCGTGACCTACCGCCTCGTGCAGCAGCACGCCGGGCCAACCGGAGCCCAGCACCACCGGCATGGTGCCGGCTGGCGCGTCGATGGCTTCCAGATTGACCAGCGCCTGACGCACCGCTTCACGCACATAGCCAAAAGCGCGGCTCTCCAGCCCGTCCAGTTCGAGGAACCAGTCGTAACCAAAGCGGCCACCGCCACCGGCACTGCCACGCTCGCGGCGATCCCCCTTCTCGGCGATCACGGTCACCGACAGCCGCACCAGCGGACGAATATCGGCAGCCAGGGTGCCGTCGGTGGCGGCCACCAGCACCTCTTCGTAGACGCCGCTGATGGAGGCCATCACCTGATTGATGGCGGGGTCCAGACTTCTGGCGAACTTGTCCATCTGCTCCAGTAGGGCGATCTTCTGGTGCTTGTCGAGGGTCTGCAGCGGATCCATGGCCGGATAGAGCAGGTTCGCTTCGGTGCGAGTCCACGCCTTCACCTTGCCGTGAGCACCTGCTGCGGCGATGCCGCGAGCGGCAGTCACCGACTGTTGCAACGCCAGCAGGCTCAGCTCGTCCGAGTAGGCGAAACCGGTCTTCTCGCCGCTGACGGCGCGCACCCCGACCCCCTGATCGATGTTGTAGCTGCCATCCTTGACGATGCCATCTTCCAGCATCCAGGACTCGTGCCAGCTGCGCTGGAAATAGAGATCGCCGAACTCCACCTGATGGCTCATCAGGCTGCAGAGCAGCTGCTGCAGGCGCCCTTCGTCGAGGTCGTTCGGGGCCAACAGGGAGGCACTAACCTGGCTCAATAGACTCAATCTTCTTCTCCACTCTCGTAACGAGCTGTTTTAAATCGTCTTGCCGACGGGTTGGCAACAAGCCACACCATCACAACAAACGGGCATGCTCCAGCACGGGCAAACGGCTGCGTTTCAATTTTTCACCACACCATCAGAGCAAACGGGCGTGTTGCAGCACTGGCATGGTGCGTTTCAATTCGTCGATAAGCCCGGGCTCCATCTTCGCCAGCACTGTGCCGCGCCCGGACTCTTTGCTGGCCAGCACCCGGCCCCAGGGGTCGATCACCATGCTGTGGCCCCAGGTCTGGCGCCCCGTTTCGTGAGTGCCGCCCTGATTGGCCGCGACTACGTAGCACTGGTTTTCGATGGCGCGAGCCCGCAGCAGCGGCTCCCAGTGCGCCTCGCCTGTCACGGCGGTAAAGGCGGCAGGCACCAGCAGCACGCGGGCACCGGCACGGGTCAACTGGCGGTAGAGCTCGGGAAAGCGCAAATCATAACAGATCGAGAGGCCGAGGGGACCAAAGGGGGAGTCCACCAGCACGCAGTCCTGACCAGCACTGAAAGTTTCCGACTCCCGATAGCGACCGTGATTGTCCGCCACATCCACGTCGAACAGGTGGATCTTGTGGTAGTGGCCCCTAAGCTCACCACTTGGGTCAAACACCAGCGAGCTGGTGTGGATATGGTCAGAACCTGCGATGGTGGTCGGCATAGCCCCAGCCACCAGCCAGATGCCATAATCGCGGGCCCATTCGGCCAGTTGTTGTTGAATGGGCGTTGCTCCGCTCAGAGTGGCGCTGGGATCGGAGACGATTGCCTCGGCACCATCCAGATAGCCCTGTCGTTCGCCAAACAGGGCAAAGTTCTCCGGCAGCAGCACCAGCAGCGGCCGCTCTTTTGGCAAGGCTGCCAGCTCGGCGGCGATCTGCTCCCGGTTATCCTGCCAGTGACGGCCAGATACCAGCTGTATTGCGGCTAACCACATGACGTTCTCCTTGTCGCTTGGGCCATCAGACGGTGACAGCATCCCCCGCCTGCAGGGTGTAATCCAGCACTATGATGCGCTCCAGCACCGGGCGGAAGATGGCCTTGAGGGCATCGTGATCCGGATGGGGCAGATAGCGCTGGCGGGCTGCTTCGTCGGCGAAGGTCATCAGCACGCTGTGGGTAAAGCCATCATCCCTCCCCTCCGGGCTGTCATTCTCCCCCCACTCCATGGCGGTCACGCCGCTGACCTGATGGGGAATGGCGAGAAAGGCGGTACGCACCGCATCTATCTGGGCAGGCTGGGTGCCCGGCTTGAAGGCGATCAGCAGGATATGTCGGATCATGGCTCACTCCTTGTGATGGTGCCGGGCCGCTCGTTCAGCGCTGAGCGGGCCCCGCGTGTTTAGGGCTCAGCAGGAAAGGGGTCACCTCTTGGGTCGGCAGGCCGGGGGCAACGGCGTCAACCGCCTCTTTCTGCTGCTGGTTGAGCTTGATGCGCGCGCGATCTCGTCCCGCCTCGATCAGCTTGGGTGCGTCGAGCGGGCCCGAGATGCGAAAATCGATGCGGGTCACCACATCCACCACCGGCTCCAGCAGTTTGGAGAGGGCCAGCACATAGAGACCCGTGATCGGCGTGATGGAAAAGGCCGCCACCACCGGCAGGGTGCCACCCAGATTCGGGGAAAAGCTCAGCTCGTAGTCGAGCCGCCAGCGCACCAAATCGGCGATCCCCTCGCCGCGCAGATTGCCTGCCGCCCCCTTCATATAGAAATCATTGTTGCTGACCTGCCCCTGCTTGATGGTGGCAGAAGCAGACATGGATTCGAAGTAGAAACCCTTGTCGAACACATCGCGAAAATCGAGGCGCAGCTTGCGCAGCAGGGAGTCGAGACTGAGCAGGGAGAGCAGCCGTGCTCCCTTGTCGTTGACCTCGCGCAGGGTGCCGCCCTCCAGCTGATAGTTGGCACTGCCCCCCAGAGTCGGCAGGCTCGGGCGATAGGGCACATCCTGCCAGTTCAGATCAAAAGCGAGGGAGCCGGGGGCATCGCCGATGGGGGAGGTGTAGCCGAGCCGCTTGAGCAGCAGCTCGCTGTTGTTGCTAGTCAGCTTGCCACGGGCGCGGGTCTCCATCCGATTGCCATCGGCCAGCCAGTCGACGCTGCCGGTGAGCTGACTACCTGCCAGCCGCATATCCAGTCCCTTGAGGGTCACCTTGTTGGCGCCGGGCACCAGCTCCCCTTTCACTTCGCCGAGCGGCAATGCGCCAAAGCGGCAATCGACGCAGCTGAATGTCAGCCAGGGGATGGAGGCCATGATGGCGTTATCCTGCCTGGCATCGGGATCCGGACTGAGATCCGAACTCTTGCCGGACCAGAAGATGCGGGCAAACTTGGCGTCTACCGGGCGATTGGCTACTGCGGGCTGGCGGATCACCCCCATCACGTCGGGGCTGTCGATCATCACCTCGGTCGCCTGATTGGTCGGCCCCACGGTGAAACGTACCGCCTTGAGGGTGGCACTGCCGATATAGGCGCGAGCCAGCTGCCCATCCACCCACCACTCCTGCGGCAAGAAGGCCGGTCCAACCACCGCATTGCCGGTCTGGTTCTGCGCTGGCAGCCACTGCTTGAGTCGTGCCAGCCAGCTGCCAACGTCAGCCTCCTGCTGGTTGATGGCAAGCAGCATGGGGGCATCGCGCAGCACCCGGGCACCCGGCTGACCCACATCGACCCGCACCCGGCTGAGATAAGGCACCCCTTCGCCGTAAACCAGTCGGGTCTGCATATCCACATCAGCCCCCAGCACGGCGCGAATGTCGGCGCTGCCATCCCGGCCACGGGCGATCACCTTGAGCGGCAGCCGGCTGGCGCTGCTCTTGGCCAGAGGCAGCGGCAGATCCAGCCCCATCCCCTGCAGGTTGGAGTCGAGCGCCAGCTGGAAGCTGAACGGCTTGCTCTCGGGCAAGGTCAACCCGAGCTTGCCGCCCCAGTTGCTGCGGCCGTTGAGAATGCCGAATGAAGAGATGGCGGCGGGTTGGCGGCGGCTATCCCACAGTCCCTTGAAATCGAGGTCGACCTGATAGTGGTCCGGATGCTGGCGCCCCTGATAATCGAGGGTCAGCGGCTGGTTCCACAAACTCGCCTTGAGGTTACTGAAACGGGTCTGTTCGTTGTCATATTCGAGCCGCCCCTCGACCTTCTCCAGCGGCAGATCCAGACTGGCGACCCGCACCTTGTTGTTGCTGAAGGTGGCATCACCGCTCGCCTTGACCTCGCTCTCGCCATCGAGAGGAATATCGAGCTTGACCGAACCGGCCATCGGGCCGCGGATCTCGATCTCTCGCAGCGCCTGACCTACCGAACTGCCCAGCGGGGAGTCCTGCAGGTAGTCGCTGATGGCCTTGCCCTCCCCCTGCACCTTGGCATCCACATAGAGGTGGGCGCCGGGGGAGAGATCCGGGATCCAGGCATGCACCGAGTCGGAGCTCGCCTTGCCGAGTTTGGTGGATCGGCTGCGCATATCGAGACCGGCATTCTGGAACAAGAGATCGATCTGCAGATCGGTAAGCGGTTGCCAGCCGGGGAAGAACTCGTAGGTGGCCTGCTCCAGCGGCACCGCCACCTGGAAGATGCCCTTGCCATTGTCGTAGGGGAAATCCCGAAACTCCCCATACCAGAGCAGGTCGGCCCCCTTGGCCTTGCCCCCCTTGATGGCGCCGCTCAGGTAATCCACCAGCCCCTTGTCCATCGCCTGCAGCGGGAAGTAGCGATCCGCATGGCCCGCATTCTTCACATCGATGCGACCGGTCAGGGCGAGGAAAGGGTGCTCGAACAGATCGAGGCGGAAACGGCTGGCCAGGGTCAGATCCGGGTTATCCAGCGCGATATCCTGACCGTAGAGCACCCAGCCCTGTTCCTCGCGCCACCAGTCGAGGCGGGCCGAGAAGTTGTCGACCGGGATCGGCATCTTGAAGTGACGGGCGGGATCCACCTTGTCGTTCGCCAGCGCCAGTCTGGCGCTACCACCGGTCGGGGTAAGCCAGAACTCGCCGTTGAGATCCTGCATTCCGGGTATATCTTGCCAGGCCTTGAGGCGCACCTTGCTGAAGCGGCCACTGAAGGAGAGATCCTGCCAGTCGGCATTGGCCAGCAGCGTCAGATCCTGCACCGCCCCCTGCGGATTGGTCTGGCGCAGGGTCTCGCAGAGTGTGGGGTAGAGCGCCGAGACCAGCTGACTGATCTGGGTGATCTTGTCGAACTCAATACTGGGCAGATAGCCCTGCACCCGATCCCCGATCCGTTCCAGTTGCAAGCGGCTCTGCAACCAGGGTTTGCCATCCAGCTTGAAGGTGACGTTGTGGCTAGCCAGTTGCCAGTCAGTGCCGTCACGGCGCAGCTGGATCTTGCCACCATCGAGACCGAAGCGGTGCATCTCCCCTTTCTTGGGATCCTTCCAGATCAGGTAGTTGTTGCCAAACGCCAGCAGGGTATTGCCCAGCTTGCCACTGTCAAACTCGCTCCAGAGCTGGAAGTCGAGCTGACCGGCAACCTTGGGTTCGCCCGCATGGATCTTGGCCAGGGTCGGGGTGATATCGAGCTGGCGGGCCCCCAGATAGAGCTGACCCTTGAGGCGATCGAGCCGAGCAGTCGGGGCGTCCACATCCAGAATCAGATCGAGGGTGCTCTCACCCACCCCGTTGATGAGGTAAGCCTTGCCAACCCCCTGATGGCGCTTGCCACGGTTCTGCCAGCGCAGCTGGGCGATATCGAGAGCACGCAGATCACCGAGGGAGGTGGTGACGCTGAGGCGGGTGTTGTGCACATCGAAGGTAGATAGCTGGGTCAGCAGAAAGCGCAGCAGGGCGCCCTGCTGGGGATCGCCGGAGGGGCTGTCGTCAGCCGGTTGGCGCAAGTCGATGGTGATATCGCCATCGCTCAGGATCAGCTCGCCAAACACCGGCTTGAGCTCGTTAATGGTGCGCCAGAAGTCGAGATGCACCCAGGCCTTGCCGAGCTTGACGGTATAGCGTTTGGAGTCGGGGGCGACGGCGAGCTGTTGCAGCTCGAGGGCCGGGCCAGACTGTGTCCAGCTCAGCCCAATCTGATCGACGCTGACCTTGATTTGCGAATCGCCGAGCAGAGAGTTGATAAGGCTCTCCCGGTACTGATTCAGCAAAGGGCCTCCGACCCGTACCAGGGTGACCAGCATGGCCAGCAGTACGAACAGGACCCCCAGGGCCAACCAGCCCCGACTCAGCCAGCGATAGACCAATTACATCATCACCACGTCGAACTGCTCCTGACCACAGAGGGGTTCGCTCACTACCCGCACCTGTTTGCCGATAAACACTTCCAGCTCCGCCAGACTGTGGGACTCCTCGCCATGGAGGTAGTCGGCCACGGCAGGGGCTGCGTAGACGGTGAACTGATCCGCATCGTAGGCACGATTGACCCGGATGATCTCCCGCAGGATCTCGAAGCAGACCGACTCCACCGTCTTGACCCGGCCGCGCCCTTTGCACTCGGGGCACTCGGAGCAGAGCACATGCTCCAGACTCTCGCGGGTGCGCTTGCGGGTCATCTCTACCAGACCCAGCTGGGAGAAGCCGTTGACGTTGGTCTTGGCACGATCCTTTGACAGCGCCTGCTCCAGACTGTGCAGCACCCGGCGGCGGTGATCTTCCGACTGCATGTCGATGAAGTCGATGATGATGATGCCGCCGAGATTGCGCAGGCGCAGATGACGGGCGATGGCCGCCGTCGCCTCGACGTTGGTATTGAAGATGGTCTCTTCCAGATTGCGGTGGCCGACAAAGGCGCCGGTGTTGATATCCACCGTGGTCATGGCTTCGGTCTGGTCGATGATGAGGTAGCCGCCGGATTTCAGCTCCACCTTGCGCTCCAGCGCCCGCTGGATCTCGTTCTCCACGTCATAGAGATCGAAGATGGGCGACTCGCCGGGATAGTACTCCAGCTTGCTGGCCAGCTCAGGCACGTACTCTTCGGTGAAGCGCTTGAGCTGATCGAAGCTCTGGCGCGAGTCGACGCGGATCTTGTCGAGTTCTGCACCGACGAAATCGCGCACCACCCGAAAGGCCAGACTGGGATCCTCGTAGAGGATCTTGCAGGGGGGATACTTCTGCTTGCGCTCGAGGATCTTGCGCCACAGCCGCTTCAGGAAGGCGGCATCCTGCTCCAGCTCCTGCTCCCCCACCCCTTCGGCGGCGGTACGGATGATGTAGCCACCCAGCTCATCCACATAACCGGCCACGGTGCGCTTGAGGCGTTCCCGCTCCGCTTCGGACTCGATTCGCTGGGAGACGCCGACGTGAGCGCTGCCCGGCATAAAGACCAGATAGCGGGAAGGCAAGGTGATATCGGTAGTGAGACGGGCACCCTTGGTACCCAGCGGGTCTTTCACCACCTGCACCATGATGTCCTGCCCCTGACGCACCAGCTCGGCGATATTGCCGACCTGGAACTGCTCCTTCTCCTTCACCGCCACACACTCGGTATGGGGCACAATATCGGAGGCGTGCAAAAAGGCCGCCTTGTCCATGCCGATATCGACGAAGGCTGCCTGCATGCCAGGGAGCACCCGGCTTATCTTGCCTTTGTAGATGTTGCCGACAATGCCGCGTTTGGCCTGACGCTCTACATGCACTTCCTGCAGCAGACCGTTTTCGACCAGAGCGACCCGGGTTTCGGAGGGGGTAACGTTAACCAGCAGTTCTACCGACATAACTAACCTTGCCTGTTCCAGTTTTGAATTCTTATACAGCCAATCCGGTACAACGCGCGCAAGGAAGAACGCAGCAGAGCACAGCTGACGGAAAATTACTTGTGTTGTTCCAGATGCTGCTTGATCAATAGATCCGTCTCCAGCAGCGGCAGGCCGACCACGGCGCTGTAGCTCCCTTCGATACGGCTGACAAACTTGCCGGCAATACCCTGAATGCCGTAGGCCCCGGCCTTGTCACAGGGCTCGCCGGTTTGCCAGTAAGCCTCGATCTCGGCCTCGTCCAGCTTGCGAAACGCCACGTTGGTGGTGACCAGTCGCACGTCACAACGCTCGGGGCTGGCCAGCGCCACCGCGGTCATCACCTGATGCACCTTGCCGGAGAGCGCCTCCAGCATATCCTTGGCATCGAGCAGATCGGACGGTTTTTCCAGCACCCTATCCCCCAGCACCACTATGGTGTCGGCCCCCAGCACCGGCAACGCTGTCGGCGCACACGCCACACCCGCCATCGCCTTGTCGCGAGCGAGACGACAGACATAATCTTGCGGCTTCTCCCCCTCTTCCCGTTGCTCCGGTACATCCAGTTTCAGCACATCAAAACGATAGCCAAGCTGGGTCAGCAGTTCGCGACGACGGGGAGAACCAGAGGCGAGATAGAGTTGCAGTTCGTTGTTTTTGCTCATATTTACCTGATATTGAAGCGGCGCCGCACCTTGCGCAGCACCAGAAATACCCAGGGCCATATTAGCATCGTCGTCAACATCGACCAAAAGTAGGCGAAGTTGAGGCTGGCCCGGCTGAACAGGTGCTCGGCCCAGAACACCGTCAGCTTGCCCACCAGCGACAGCCCACCGATGATCAGGGCCTGTTGCCAGAGGGAAAAGTTGCGGATCTTCTGGAACTGGAAGGCGGCCAGATAGGTAGTAATGGCCATCGCCATCGCCCGCACACCGAGGGTGCTGCCAAGCAGCACATCCAGCAGCAGGCCGGCCACCCAGGCTGTGCCGACATTGGCCCGGTGCGGCAAGGCCAGTGCCCAGTAAATGAGCACCATGGCCAGCCAGTCCGGACGGAATGGATCAAATTCGAAAGGAAGCGGCAGGATCGACAGGCTCAAGGCCAGCAGGATCGAAATCCAGATCCAGATCCTGCCGCTGGCGGGTTGCAGCATCAGCGAGTGGCTCCAGCGGCGGAGGCAGCCGTTGCCACCCGTTCGCCATTCTCATCATCATGTACTTCGGGTTTCTTGTCGGTCCACAGCAGCAGCAGATAACGCAGCCGATCCAGCTCTACCAGCGGCTTGGCCTCGACCTGGGCGAAGGGCTTGCCCTCCACATATTCAGAGCGGGTCACGGTCGCCACCGGATAACCTTCAGGGAAACGGCCACCCAGACCGGAGGTGACCAACAGATCCCCCACCTGAATATCGGTGTTGCGCGGCAGGTTGCGCAGCTCCAACTTGTCGAGCTCACCACTGCCGGAGGCGATGGCGCGCAAGTCGTTGCGCAGCACCCGCACCGGAATGCCGTGGCTGGAGTCGGTTATCAGCAGCACGCGACTGGTGGTGGAGCCCACGTGGAGCACCTGACCAATCACACCCTGATCGTTGATCACCGCCTGACCGTTATAGACGCCATCCAGCGCCCCCTTGTTGATCAGCACCTGATGGCTGAAGGGGTCGGAATCCACCGACAGCAGCTCGGCCACCATCTTGCGGGACTCTTTGTGCACCGGCGAACCGAGCAGCTCGCGCAGACGCTGGTTCTCGTGCTCCAGATGATCCATCTTGAGCAGGCGAGAGCGCAGGGTAAACAGCTGTTGCTCCTGCTGCTTGGTCTGCTCGATGAGATCGGCACGGGTCTGCACCTGGGTCGACATGGTGTCGAGCAGAGTACCGGGCGCATTGGCCATGTATTGCAGGGGACTGACTAACGAACTGAGGTAGACGCGGACATGGGTAAACACACCGAAGCGGGAATCCGCGACGATGGCAGCGATGGAGATGATGACGGCGAGAAACAACCGTAACTGAAGCGAAGGGCCTCTACCAAAAATGGGTTTCATGGGTCGTCAAAAAAGAGCCGGCACGCTGGCCGGCTTTGGGTCTTATTCGTAGTGGAACAGATCGCCACCGTGCATATCGATCAGCTCCAGCGCCTTGCCGCCGCCACGGGCCACACAGGTGAGGGGATCTTCGGCCACGACGACAGGAATGCCGGTCTCTTCCATCAGCAGACGGTCGATATCTTTCAGCAGAGCGCCACCACCGGTCAGCACCATGCCGCGCTCGGAGATGTCGGAAGCCAGTTCCGGCGGAGACTGCTCCAGCGCCACCATGACGGCGGCCACGATACCGGACAGCGGCTCTTGCAGCGCTTCCAGGATTTCGTTGGAGTTGAGGGTGAAACTGCGCGGTACACCTTCAGCCAGGTTGCGACCACGGACTTCGATCTCGCGCACCTCTTCGCCCGGATAGGCGGAGCCGATCTCGTGCTTGATACGCTCGGCAGTCGCTTCACCGATCAGGCTGCCGTAGTTGCGACGGACGTAGCTGATGATCGCTTCGTCAAACTTGTCGCCACCGATACGGACTGACTGGGAGTAGACCACACCGTTCAGGGAGATGATGGCCACTTCAGTGGTACCACCACCGATATCAACCACCATGGAACCGGTCGCTTCGGATACCGGCAGGCCGGCACCGATGGCAGCAGCCATAGGCTCATCGATCAGGTAGACCTCGCGGGCACCGGCGCCCAGTGCGGACTCCTTGATGGCGCGACGCTCAACCTGGGTTGAACCGCACGGTACACACACCAGCACACGCGGGCTGGGGCGGAAATAGTTGTTGTCGTGAACCTGCTTGATGAAGTGCTGCAGCATCTTCTCGGTCACGTAGAAATCGGCGATCACGCCATCTTTCATCGGGCGGATTGCGGAAATGTTGCCCGGGGTACGGCCCAGCATCTGCTTGGCGGCATGACCGACAGCAGCGACCGATTTGGCGTTCCCGCGCTCTTGGCGAATGGCGACAACTGAGGGTTCGTTAAGGACGATCCCTTGATCTTTTACATAGATCAGGGTGTTGGCAGTTCCCAAATCGATCGACAGATCGTTGGAAAAGACGCCTCTGAGCTTTTTGAACATGGCTACGGGAAATCCTAAGAATTTGGAGGTGCAGAAAACCGGCTAACTTTACCAATGCCCACCCCAATGGGCAAGCGCTCAAACTGTCGCCAATCAATCAGGCGCGACAAAAATGCGAGTCATCACTCACTCGCACACGCTTGCAAACACTAATAAACAAGGATTTAGGGGGATGCTGTTGAGCCAACCCCCCTTACACATCAATTACTGCAATACTTCGCGCCGATAAATAATTCTGTCATTACCCCGGCTGGAGCCGAAAATGGCCTCACCTTGCAGGTTGCCGTCATTGGCACTCGTTGGGTCAGACAACCAGAGTGGCGATGATGGCTGTTTTGCCAATTCGACCTTGTAGGGGATGCGCACCGAGATGTCCGGCTTGGCAAAGTGGAACAGGATCTCCCCGTCTTTCGCCAGTGCAGCATCCCCACCCGGTGCCGAACTGCCCAATCCCAGCTTGATATTGCGACCTGCCCCCAGATTCAGCTCGCGAGTCGCCGCATCAAAGGTGTGACTCGGATTGAGGAAAGTGAACCCCTGATTGGCCAAAGAGAACTGGGTACATTGATCTTCCTTGTTTTGCAGCCAGTTGCCCCCTTCGTAATATTGCATCTGCAGTGGAATGGCCAGCGGTGCCGAGGCCAGACCCGCCGCCGTGCCCGCCTGCAGGCGGCCAAAATAGGCTTTCATAGGCACACTGTCTATCTGACGGGCATTACAGCCGCTGCCACTGCAGTTACCTACCACGGCATCATTGAAATTCGGGCTGGCAATCAGCGTTCTGTCGCCATCGTTATCCCTCATATACAGACCAAACAACAAAGAGTTGTAGGGACCATCCGGTTGCGTGCCAGAGAGGCGCACAAACTCGCTGCTACCGGTAGTCAAGGCCGCACGGCCATCGAGCCATGGCAGCGGCTGCAGACTGCGCAAGCGGCTCGACAGGGATTTACCATCCTTATCATTGGCAACCGAGAGATAGGCTTCGCCCTTGGCAAAGGGCCCCGTATAGTTTCGGGTCTGTACGCCCATCGTATTACGAGCCAGCACATCCAGCATGACGCCAAAGGGCTGCCCCATATAGGAGAACGCATTGCAGGCTGGCACTATGTCGCCGCTCACCAGATTGAAGTCGGCAGGAATAAAACGCCCCACCGGCTGGCTCTGGGTTGATGGGATGGTGTAATTGAAGTAGCCATTGACTGGCGGCGTCGCCGTCATCCGGAATACTCCCACCTCGCTCACAGTCTGGCTAACGCTATTGATACTGTTGGCCGCAGCAACATGGTTATAGGTGGTAGTACCCAGCGTTGCATTAGTGCCCGGATTGGGTGCCACCAGCGTACTGCCCAGAGCAATATTGGGCAGGGCAAAGTTGGGCGTAGTCTGATTCCCTACGCAGATATCCCCATCATTGGCGGATTCCCAGGCCATCGCCTTGATATCTACCTGGAACGTTTCCCCCGCTTTTTTGAATACCGGACAGCTGCTGTCACCTGCCGCGCAGACCCCTTGCGGGGGCGTGATGCACAGACCGACCGGGCGAGCCACAAACTGATCCGCGCCTAGCATCACCAGACCGGCTTCACTGCCAGTACCATCATAACGAGCATCCAGTTGCACCTTGCCCGCATCCGGGTACTTAACCGTTATGCTCGACTGCCCCTGCGCATCGAATACGAGGGAGAGCGGCGTTGCAGCCCCCTGACTGGCACCAATCGTACTGCTGTTGACGCTCATCTGGCTGTTATAGGGGTTACTGGTGGGGGTGATATAGCTGCTCCAGAACTTGACGCTCTTGGTCTGGCTGGCAAACCCCGGCACACACTGCTTGGTCACATCGCTCTTTTTGACCGCCTTGATGGTCACCGTCTGCGGCTGGTTCGAGTAGGTGTCGGGCACGTCGAAGATAAATCCGCTGTCGGCAAAGGTGAGCGTACAGGCAGCCGCACTCTTGGCGCCACCGCCAACCCGGCACAGGGTGGTACTCAACGGTTTGGTCGAGGGCGTCGAGCCGCTGACCCCGACGGTCACCGTACCGGCGGTATTCTGTCGCAGCGCCAGCGTGGTGGTTCCTCCGCTGAAGCTCACTTGATTGCCTCCCACCCAACCACCGCTGCTACTCGTTGCGGGTTGCAGGGTGGCAGTCACGGGTTCGGTCACCAACAGGCTGCAGTCGGCATTGGCACAGGCCCGAATGGTCAGGGTTTCAGGGTTGCAGGTCAGCGCATTGCCGCTGTGATCGAATTCGAAATGATCGATCTGGGTGCCCACTGGACTGGAACGCAGCGCACAGATCCGCACGTTATCGATCTCGTGGAAGTTGGTCACCGACCCGGTGGACCCAGTCAATGACAGCAGGAAGTTGCCCGGTACTGTCGCTTGGCCGGTCTGGCTCGTCATGTTGATTGGACCAACGAGCGTACGAAACCCGTCACCGCTATCCCGTTCGACGGTGGCCACCGAGTTGCCCGCCGTGCGAGAGTCGACCGTAATGCGATAGCGGTGGGGGCGATTGCTGTTGGTACCGCTGTCGACGGTCGGGTTGAGATTGCTGGCGGTTCCGGCCAGGTAGCGGTAACCGGAGGTACCGGAGCCGGATCCGCGAATAGAGACGGCCTGCGGTCGGGAGCCGATATTATAAGACCCCCCCTCATTGGCGTAGTTGCCGTATTCGTCGATCCCGACACCAAGCCAGCCGCCCGCAAAACCACTGATCCCGGTCTTGAAACCGTATCCCAGGGGGCCACCAAATGCACCAGGTTGTGGCGTCAGGGTGGCATCCGAGAGCACCACCGCCATGCCATCCGCCCCGCTTGTGCCGGAAGTCTTGTAGGCGTATTGATCGAACTCGACCGTCACCAGGTTACCTGCACCGGGGAAGAGGCGCTGGAAAGTGGCCGACGTGGCCTGGTTGGTGACGTTCTGGGTGAGACGCAGGCGACCATTCTGCACCGATGGCAATGTGCTGTTGTTGCGCTGAGCCACGACCCAACTGTCGGGGTTGATCTGGCTGCTTTCGAAACCGTCGACAAAACAGGTCAGCATCGGCGGAAGTACCGCTTCATTGATGCTGGACTGGGCATCCATGGCCAGATAGCGGGCCGTCACCCTGCCATAGACGGTGGCATTATTGTTCATGGTGAGCTTCCCATCGGCATAGAGATAACCATAAAACGTGGTGCGGTTGTCGATCACCATGTCGTTATAGTTAACCCAGATGAGACTGCCCTGATTATTGGCATTGATATTGACCGTATTGACCAGCTTGACATCCTGATTGACGAAAATCCGGGTGGTGCCACTGCCTGAGAGACGGATGGTACCGCTGTCCAGAATCAGCTTGTCGATGAAGTAATCCCCCTCCCCCAGCACCAGGATCGCGTTGTTGCGCACTGTCAGCGTCTTGATCAGGTAGGTGCTGCGGCTGGGGAACGTCATAGTGCAGTTTTCTACCGTCATCGCACCATAAGAGGTACTGGAAGCCGTTTGCGAACCGAACGAACAGAGCTGGGTCGAATTGGAGGTGATGGCGGGAAAAGCATTATTCCCGCTCAGGGACAGCCCGCGGATATCTTTGCCAGTAACGCTACAAACCATGTAGCCGCCAGTACCATCATCGCAGCGCGGCGTATTGTTCTGATCCGGCTGGATGGAGCAGAAGTTGAGAGGCAAACCGCCGGAACCGTTGATCTTGGCGTTGTTGAGTTGGCTAAGCTGGTAGCCGCTAATCTGATGGCAAACGTTATTGTTGTTGCCATGATGCCCTTGCACCACATCCGGAAAGAGCGTGCCTGTGTCGATAGGGTCGAAGGCCCAGACATGGCCAGTAAAGAGGGCAAGCGCCCATACCCATTTCATTGTCCGCCTCCGTCATACGCTTCAAGCATCAGAGTTCTGCTCACGGCAAAATCGGGACTCGCACTATCCAGTTCAGAGGAACCACAGGTTCCGACACTCTCGAGACGATAGCCATTAGTCACGGCACCGTTATAGGTCACCGGAATCTGAGTGCAACGCACAGCAACTTGGCACTGCACCAGACCGGTAACGCCGGTGAACGAGGGGGTCGGGCTGATCCAGTCACAACGATCCTGGGGAGATGGCGCAGCAGGCCGGTTCGGAAACAGCTGATACAGAGCAATCTCCAGCCCGCTCTGGGCGGCCAGCAGAGCACGCACACTGCGTACCTCCACGGTATTTTTCTCGCTACTGTCGACCAGAAAACGGCCCATGGCGGCCGCCAGCAGCGCCATCACCACGATCACAAACAGGGCGATCATCAGGGCGCTACCACGCATCCGTCCTGCCGGGAGTGCATCACGGGACATTGAACACCTCGATCTTGTGGCTGAAGGTGACCGACTCCCCCTTGCGTTCGAACAAGAACCGCATGCCAAACTCCCCTTCCGCGTTGAATGCCGATGTTTCCCGATAGAAACCGCCAGCGCGGAGCGACTCTGCCATCAGCACGCCTTGCGCAGGTAAAGGAGCACCGATTGCGGCACTGGCACGAGTGAGGGTGCCCCCATCAACGCAATAACGTACCTGTTGATTGGCAAAGTAGACACGGCTACCGGGAGAGAGGCCAGCCAGACTCTCGCTATTGGTATAGCGGATCGTTTGTGCGCCGGAGACGGGCGCCAGCACATCAGCAACCCTGGCCACACAGCGGCCATATTCACAATTGCTCAGCAGCGACCCTGCACTTGGGTCAGGTACCGGGAAAACGATCATCCAGTCACCTTTGCCGACGGCTAACGGATCTGCACTCGACGGGCTGGCAGCAGAAGCCGGGGTCGCCATCACCAGCTCAAGGGTGGCCGTGCTCCCCGACATGGCACGGTTAAGCGCCAGATAGCGGCTGGAGGTGCTGATAGGCCAGAACCGCAGGCAAGCCCCCGAGTCAACCCAGGTACCATCAAGCGTCTCGATCCGCTCCGATCCCGGCACCGCATCGCGCAGTTCGCGATTAAGCCGTTCCATGGCGAAGCGGGCATCGCTCATCAACTGCTCACGACTGCTGGCATCACCATAGATCTGGCTGCCGATGCCGATAAACTGGCTGGTAAATGTCGCCATGATGCCCAGCAGCAGGATCACCATCACCAGCTCGACCAGGGTAAAGCCACTGTTACCCCCAGGTTTACGGTAAGTTCGACTAGCCGCCAGACATAATCGGAGGCCGGAAGTGGTTACAGGAGCGGACTTTCGGACAGGCAGGCAACACCCGACAGCGGAACGATTCATCAGTAGTTCCCCCGGTAGAAGGAGAAGTCGAGTACGCTCTCATCCGGCAGCTTGATCTGCAGATCAATCCGCTTGCCCACAGAACAGGGCGCGGTACAACTCTTGAAGGTGCCATCGCTAAAATCGACGGCGCTGACCGCAATACTGACCTGATAGTTGCGATACTCCTCGCCGCTGATCCCCGCCGCCGTCTGGGTAAACCAGCTGGCATCCCGCCAGTTTCCCGCAGTATCGAAGTCATCCACATCGTTATAGGCGTAGGGAGCCGGCTCACCATCGGGGCCATAACTGCCGGAGCAGGGAGCTATGTTCACCCCCGCCACCTGCTCGCCACAACGATAACGGCCACCATTATGATCCGAATGTTCATCAAACGACTTTTGCAGGATCTCGCCGGAGAGGCGCTGGGCCAGCTGGGCGGCACGCACCTGCTGTACCGGATCCACCGCCCGGGGCGCCTGATTGATCAGCAGCCCCAAAATGCCGGTCAAGGCCACCGCCAGCAGCACGATGCCGACAATCAGCTCAATCAGGGTAAAGCCGCGCTTAAGGGATCTCATGGATATACCCCTCAGACTCAATCTGGATGCGGCTGGTTTCGCGACCATCACTCACCAGCAAGGTACAACCGTTGGCACAGCTGCCTAGCGGTCTGCCCATCTGATCGAAGCGGAGTACGAAGCTTCTGTTGCTGTTCAGGGAAAGCGTGATTCCGTCAGAGGCGGTCACCAGCCGACCACGGGTGCGCAGGTTATCGGTCCAACCACTGCCCAGATCATCGCTGGCGGGACACGCCGCATAAGTACGGTGGGCAAAACGGGGAGAGGCGACCACCAGCAGGGTACAGCGGTTGGCAGGCTCATGCATATTGACGGTCTGTACCAACCGCAGACGGGTCAGCAGTTCATCACGCACAGTTTGAGTTTCAACGCCGCCTTTGCCCAGCCATTTGGGCACGACAAAGGCGGCGAGAATCCCGAGTAACAGGATCACCACAACCAGTTCAATCAGGGTAAAGCCCTTGGTTGCAGGCATGGTTTTTCTCATAGGGGGAAAGAAGAAAGCGAGGCCAAAGCCTCGCTTGATAATTCAATCAGTTGCTACAACCTGTCACATCAACACTGAATGCAGCGGCTGAAGTAGCCTCATTGTATTTAACTTGGCAATTAGCGTTATTGCCAGCCGCCTTGGGCTTGAAGGTCCCTTTGGATGCAGATACTTCATCCCACCCATCTAAAGTAACGGCGTTTGCAATGGTACCTACTGTCGGATAGCCATACTTGGCATCGACGGTAGTGCCAGCAACAGAGACTGCCGCAGAAGAGTTTTCAATACCTTGGATAGCCGCCTTACTGTAAATCATCTGAGCCGCACTCTGTAGTGATGCTTTGACCCCATCAGCAGCTGCTTTACGCGCATCATCCTGCAGATTCAGGAACTTGGGTGCAGCGGTGACCGCCAGAATACCCAGAATAATGATCACGATAACCAGTTCGATCAGGGTAAAACCCGCCTGTTTTTTCATTTCACTTTCCTCTGTCAATTGATGTTGGTAGTCACCTGACCGGACGCCGGACGGTAACTGAAACTCATGAATGCATCAGTACTGCCTTGCGGATCCTGATACTTGCCATCGCTGCCCTTACTCAAACTATTGACCAGATAGTAACGACAGACCGAATCCAGTCCATTACTGCTCACAGTGGCATAGTATTTCAGGTCATTGCCGCTACCGCGTACTTCATTGAAGTTGGCCGTAGCCTTGGGCGGGTTTTGCAGCAACCCCTCCCAAATCTTGAGACAACGCTCTGCGCTCAGATTGGCCGGATCCACATCCGGATTGCCGCTAGCCGCAGTATCCATGGGATAGCCGGGAGACAACTCGCCGTTGCTGATCTGGGCATCGGTCGGCGTGGTCAGATAGAAGCGGCTGCCGTCATAGAGCACGGTATTGAGGCTATCCTGTTTGGCGCGCCCTTCCGCTTCCCACTGGGCCCGCACTAGCGACACTCCTGTTGCAAAACCACCCGAGACGCCCTCGACGCTGGCCTTTTTCGCCTCGTCGGTTACATCCAGAAAACGGGGCAGCGCCGTTACCGCCAGGATCCCCAGGATCACGATAACGATCACCAGCTCAATCAGGGAGAAGCCGGCGGTCACTCTTGTCATCCCGTTATTTGGCATTGATGGTGCCATTGGTTTCATTTTCATGCTCCCTTGGTAATGGCCGATATTATTTCATGCAGACCTAAAAAAATCATGTAGTTGGGTCATATGATTAGCCTCATTCAAGGCTTTTTAATCACTCGCCCGTCGGAAAACAGATAAACCAGCCAATAACCATCCCACCCCATCTCGCACCCGCTGCCATCGGGGCGGGCCAGAAACTGCAAGGGTGGCATGCCCCCCTCCGTCTCTCCCACCAACGCCAGCCACAACTGACGACAATTTTCTGATGGTGATTGCAGGGGCAACAGTCCGAGTGGCCAGCCACGCTCATCAAATTGCCAACCATGACCCGCGCTATGCAGGGTGTCGGGGCGCCGTTCATTCAGCCAGATCCCGTGCAAACGCTGTGCCCGCTCCGCAAATTGCTCCCCCAGCAGGGTGAGCGAAAGCTGTTGCGCCTCCTCCCGGTTGATCTGATAGCTGCGCACCAGGGTCGTGACGATCACCATCAGCAGGATTATCACGGCGATCCGCCGATATCCGGCCAGCCAGCGATCATCCTGTTGTGTCTGTCTGTTCATCCACTCCTCGACTCCCTCGCCCTATTGCCTCTTACGACGCTCATCATGCCCAGCCACTCAGGTGTGAAGATGCCGAGTTACTTGCTACGAACCACTCACATCCCGCTCGCATCATGTCCCACCATTCTGGCGTGAAGATACGGGGTTACTTGCCTCTTACGGCCCTCATCATGTCCCACATAGGCGTGAAGATACCCAGCGCCAGGATCAACACCATTACTGCCACGATCCCGATCAGGATCGGCTCGATGCGGGCGGTGAGACTCTTGAGGTCATAATCCACCTCGCGCTCGTAATACTCGGCCGCTTCGTGCAGCAGGTCATCGACCTGACCGGTCTCCTCACCCACGGCGATCATCTGCATCACCAGCGGGGTGAACAGGCCGCTGCTGCTGGCGGTGCGAAGCAGGCTCTCGCCCCGCTCGATACCGGCGCGCATATCCCGTACCCGCCCCGCCATATAGGCGTTATCCACCGCATCGGCCACCAGGGTCAGCGCGGTGTTCAGCGGCACCCCGGCTTTGAGCATCATGGAAAAACTGCGGGCAAAACGGGCCAGCAGGGAGCGCTCTATGATGGTGCCGACGATCGGCAACTTGAGCTGCCAGCGGTGCCAGGTCAGCTTGCCCTTGGTGGTGGCGACCCAGCGGCGCCAACCGAACACCATCCCCGCCAGAATAGCGAGCAGCAGCCACCAGTAGTTGACAAAAAAGTGCGAGGTGGCGAGCAGAATGCGGGTCGCCAGCGGCAACTCCACCCCGAATTTGGCGAACATGCCGGCAAACACCGGGATCACCATGATATTGAGGATCACCATGGCGATACCGATGGCGATCATCACGAAGCTGGGGTAGCGCATCGCGGTCTTGATCCGCTTGCGAGTCTCCAGCTCCAGCTCGAAATAGTTGGCGAGCTGCAAAAAGGACTCTTCCAGCTGACCTGTGTTCTCACCCACATGGATGATGGCGACGAACAGGCTGCTGAATACCTTGGGGTGCGCCTGCATCGAGCTGGAGAGCGGGCGACCGTTGCCAAGATCTTCCCCCAGCGAGTGAAGCGCCCGCTTGAGCGGCTTGCTGTGGGTACTCTCCTCCAACCCGGCGATGGCACGCAGGATCGGGATCCCGGCCCGGGTCAGGGCATACATCTGGCGGCTGAAGATCACCAGCTCATCCAGCTTGACGCCACCTTCCAGCAACAGTGACCAGTCGATGGCGGCGGACTTGGCCTTGCCCGGTTTGAGCTCGGTGGGCATCACACCACGGCGCATCAGCTGCTCGGCGGCCGCCATCTCGTTGGCCGCTTCGACCACGCCACTGGTGGCGTTGCCCTGGCGGTCACGCCCCTTGTAAGCAAAGTTAGCCATCGCTTACCCCAAATCCTCGGCCAGTCGCAACACCTCATCCACCGAGGTGATCCCCTGACGGGCATAATCGAGGGCAGTGAGGGCCAGCGGCCGGTAGTGTTCGTGTTGACGGGCCGCCTTGGCGAACCCTTCCGCATCGTTGCGGCGCAGGGCATCCATCATCGGCTGATCCAGCTCCAGTAGCTCGTAGACCCCGATCCGGCCGGAATAACCGGTAAAGTTGCAGCTCTGGCAACCCCGGCCCTTGTGATAGGTATGCTGGCCAGGCGCCTCGCCGGAGAGCACGGTGAGCCAGGTGGCCTGCCCTTCGTCGGGCGCCTTCTCCTCGACGCAGTGCTCACATACCCGCCGCACCAGCCGCTGGGCGACCACAGCCCGCAGGGCACTCGCCACCAGATAGCCGGGCGCCCCCATGTCGATAAGGCGCAAGGCACTGGTCACCGCATCGTTGGTGTGCAGGGTGGTCAGCACCAGGTGACCGGTGATGGCGCCACGCAGGCCGATCTCCACCGTCTCGTTGTCACGCATCTCACCCACCAGCAGGATGTCCGGATCCTGACGCAGGGTAGAACGCAACACGTGGGAAAAGGTGAGACCGATCTTGGGATTGACCTGCACCTGGCTGATACGGGGCAAACGATACTCCACCGGATCTTCGACCGTGATGATCTTGTTGCTGGACTGGTTGAGCTCGGAGAGGGCGCCATAGAGGGTGGTGGTCTTGCCGCTACCGGTGGGGCCGGTCACCAGGATCATGCCGTGCGGGCGTTTGAGCTGACGACGGAAACGGGTCAGGATCTCCGGCGGCATGCCGGTCTCGGTCAGCGACAGGATGCCGGAGGATTGATCCAGCAGACGCATCACCACAGACTCGCCATACTGCACCGGCATGGTGGACATCCGCACATCCACATCACGGCCGCGCACCTTCATGTTGAAACGGCCATCCTGCGGCAAGCGCTTCTCGGAGATATCGAGCCCGGCCACCAGCTTGAGACGCAGCACCAGCGCCTGGGCGATGCGCACCTCGTTGAGGATATTCTCGTGGAGGATGCCGTCGATCCGCTGGCGAATGCGCAGCACCTTCTCGTCCGGCTCGATGTGGATATCCGACGCTCCCACCTGCACCGCATCCTCGAACAGGGAGCGCAGCAGCTTGGCCACCGTCGCCTCCCCCTCGTCATTGGCCCCCAGATTACCTGAACCCAACTCGAAGCCGGAGTCCTGATACTCCTCCTGCAGCTGTTCGGCGAAGCTCTCAATCTCGCGGGTGCGGCGATAGAGGCGGTCAAAATAGTCCAGCAACTGCCCTTCCCGCGCGACCGCCAGCACCATCTCCCGCGGGCTCAGCAAGGCAGCAATGGCATCCAGCGCACTCAAGTCCGCCGGATCCGACATGGCTACCGTCACCTTGTCGTCGGTAAGATTGACCGCCAGCGCCCGATAACGGCGCGCCTGCACTTCGGGCAGCAGCGGCACCGCGGCGGCATCGATGGTGAGGTTATTGAGATCGAAGAAGGGTACATCCAGCTGGCGAGCGAGGAACTGCAGCAGCTGTACCTCGCTGATAAAGCCGAGGTCAATCAGAGTGGTACCCAGTTTGCGTCCGGTCTGACGCTGCTGCTGCAGGGCAAGCTGCAACTGATCATCAGAGATGATCTGCTCCTGAACCAGCAGGTCGCCGAGGCGCATTTTCAGTCTGGGTTGTGCCATGTTTGCTCCGATATCTGTTACTTCACACCCGTTGCCGCATCCGATGAGGCTTCGCTCATCGAATCTGCGTTTATCAAGGGGTTAGTTGGCCAATTCGTTGTTCCAGCCAGTTGGTCGACGCCTCGCCGAGATTGCCGTGCAGCAGGGCGTTGCGATAGGCATCGAGTGCCCGCTGGCTGTGCCCCTGACCATCCTCGGCGACACCGAGACCAAGCCACCAGCGGCCCTGATCCGGCTGCTGGCGCAGCAGCTTCACATAGAGCGCCGCCGCATCGGCATTTTGACCCAGCTCTTGGGTCAGACCCGCCCAAGTGGCGTAATAGTCCAAGTTGCTGGCAAGATCAGGTTGATAACCGGACAACCAGCCAAGCGCCTGCTGTTGCTGCCCCTCGTTGATGGCAAGACGGGCCAGCAGCAGACGAAAATCGGCCTGTTGGGGATCGAGCCGGATCCCCTCCTCCAGCAGCTGGCGCGCCTCGGTCAGGCGCCCCTCGCCGTAGAGCAACCCCGCCAGTTGCTCGCGCGCCCCCTGGTTATAGGGATCGTGGGCCAGCACCTGATAGTAGTTGTCCTGCGCATCCCGCAGGCTTCCCTTGGCCATGGCGGTGGTCGCCTTGCGCTCCGCCAGTGCTGCCAGCTCCTTGGCCGACAGCTCGACCGTCTCGATCTTCAATATGCCCGGTTTACGCGGGGCGCTGGCGACAGCCTGCTGCTCTGCCGCCAGTTCGGCGTAGAGCTCGGGCTGCAACTCTTCATCGGTCGGCTCCGAATCGTCAACATCGCTGGAGGCATCAAAGGGGGCACCATCGGCCATCTCTCCCTCTACCTGCCCGCCAGCGGTATCAGCCACTCTCTCATCCCCACCCGGCAACGGCAGCGCAGCGGCCACTTCGACCGGCTCGGGCGGATTGACTGGCTCGGCGGCCCGTGTCACCACATCGGGAACCACCACTTCGCTGGCGGCGACGACAGGGTGTGTCTGCTGCCAGTAGATCCAGGTGCGCCAACCGAGGATCCCCAATGCCAGACCACAGATCAGGGTCAGCAGCAACATCCACCACCCCTGCTGGCGCGCAGGGGCAATATAGACGGCAGTTCCCTCGGCGCCTTGCTGGCGCCGATCCAGATCTTTCAGCATCTGGTTGATAACGCTCATGGCCAGACTCCATAAGCCAGGGCGCACCCCAGCAACAGTAACAGTAACAGGGGCCACCAGCGCAATGGCGCAAAGCGGCTGGCATCGTCGGTATCGCGAATGGCGAGCCTCACCAGACGGCTATCGATCCGGCGCCTCCCCTGACCGTAGGCCAGCATCAGGCACTTGTGCGCCAGGATGTTGATAAGTCTCGGGATCCCTCGCGAGGCCCGCCACAGCATCCGCATGGCGCGGCCGGCAAACAGTGGTGCCCCGCGGTAGCCGGAGACCTGCAATCTGTGCTCCAGATAGGCGCGGGTCTCGTCAAAGCGCAGCGGGCGCAGGCAGTATGAAAAGCCGATCCGCTGGCGCAGTTGGCGCAGGTGGGGCCTGGCCAGTCTGATATCCAGCTCCGGCTGGCCGAACAGCACAATCTGCAGCAGCTTGCTCGATTCGGTCTCGAGATTGCCAAACAGGCGAATCGCCTCCAGAGTCTCGTCAGGCAGCGCCTGGGCCTCATCGATCAGCACCACCACCCGACTGCCCTGCTGGTGCAGGCTGATCAGGTGACGATGGATACGATCGGTCAGATCCAGCTCGCTCTGATCCCGTACCGACAACCCCAGTTCCAGCGCCAGCGCTGTGCGCAGCTCGGCCGGGCTGAGGTGGGGATTGGGCAACCAGGCGAGCCGCACCGGGCACTCTTCCGAGCCCAGCTCGCTCAGCAGTTTTCGGCAGAGCAGGGTCTTGCCGGTACCCACCTCGCCGGTCACCTTGATAAATCCCTCCCCTTGCGCCAGCGCCCAATTGAGCACCTGTTGCGCCTCCTCGTGAGGGGGCAGGCCGTAGTAGAAGCCGGTATTGGGGGTGAGGCCGAACGGCGCCTCCTGCAGGCCGAAGTGGCTCAGGTACATGGGCGCTCACCAGCCAGTACGGGGAACCTGCGACCGCGAGCCTCGGCCCGCAGTACGGCGGAATGGAAAGATGCCAATCGCCAGCTCATGGCTTACCCCTTCGCCGGATACCACTTGTCGAGCAGATCTGCGGAACGCTGCAGCTCGTTTTGCCAGGTATCTTTCTCCACCACGGTCGGTTTGAGCATGATCACCAGCTCCACCTTCTTGGTGCTCTCGCGACGATTGGTAAAGGCTTCGCCCACCCAGGGAATATCTCCCAGCAGCGGCACCTTGCTGACGATCTCCTGCTTGTCGGTCTTCATCAGACCACCGATGACGATAATGTCGCCGTTATTGGCCTGCACCACGGTATCGGACTCGCGGATCGAGCTCTTGGCGAGCGGCAGCTCCAGCGGTTTGGCGGTACCGACGTTGATGGTCTTCTTCTGCTCTTCTGTGTCGATAACGGAAGGGTGGATATGGAGCAGCACCTTGCCCTCTTCATCGATTTGCGGCGTTACGTCCAGCGCAATACCGGAGAAGAAGGGGGTCAGCTCCACATTGGGGGTCACGATAGGTTCGGCCGTGCCGGTCGAGGTCACCGTAGTGGTCGAGGCATTGGTGACGAAATATTCGTCCGTCCCCACCTTGATCACCGCCTTCTGGTTGTTGGTCGCAGTGACCCTCGGGCTGGAGAGGGTATTCACATCGCCCTGGGTCTTGAGCAGGTTGACCGCCACCTCGAAGTTGCCATCAGAGATCGTGAAACCGGCGCCGCCGCCCAGCGCACTGAAGATCTGGTTGGGGGTGGTGGGCAGCTGGGTCTTGGCAAGTGACTGGCCGCCGGTAATACCCTTGCCGCCATCCCAACTGGCGGAGAGACCGCTCCAGTCAACCCCCTGCTCATACCCTTCGTTGAGGGCGACTTCGATGATCCGCGCCTCCAGCACCACCTGGCGCTTGAGGTGACTCTCGGATTGATTGAGGAATTCACGTACCGCCTTGAGCTCCTTCGGATAGGCGCGAATAGTGACCAGACCCGCCTGCGGGCTGGTGATCACGGCGCGACCATCACCCGTGCCAATCAGGGTCTGCAGGGAGTCGCGCAGATCGGTCCAGTAGTCGCTGTTGGTGTCAGTCTCGATCCGGGTACCGTTGCTGTTGTCACCGCTCGAGTTGTTGCTGGAGGAGCTGTTGCTGCCGCTGTTGTTGGACGCGCTGTCGAAACTGCTGTTATTGCTGCCATTGTTGTTGTCATTGGCAGTCACCCCGCCGGTGCTGACCGAGGTGCGGGAGAGGCCACGGCGGGACATCATCAGATAGTTGACCGGAATGGTTTCGGTGCGCAGACCCGCCGGATAGATGTGGAAGACATTGCCCTTGCGCTGCACGTCGAAGCCATACATGTCACCTACCACCGCCAGCACCTCCGGCAGGGTCACATCCTTGAGCTCGACCGAGACCAGCCCGGCCACCCCGGGATGAACCGCCACGCTGTAGCGGGAGCCCTTGAACAGGGAACCGAAAAACTCCACCGCCTCCACGTCGTGAGCCGCGATGCGCAGCCGCTTCTCCGGCATGCCGACCGGCATCTGCGGCCGGTTCAGCTGCAGCAATTCACTCTGCACCGATTTGGGCAAGGCGGTCAGCGGGGCAGCCTGCTTCTGCTGTTCGTTCATGGCCTGTTTGAGAGCATCCTTGGCCTGGGTCGGCTCGGGGTGCTGATACGTGGTACAGCCTGCGGCCATCATGGCCATGGTGATCAGACAGAGACGGTGTTTTTTCATGTAATTAGAGCACCCTGACTTGCAATTAAACTCGATAAAGCCGCTCCACCTCTCGAAAGGCAAGCACGACTCAAACCCGGATCTTGCTGGCAAAGAGTGTGACCGCGTGGCGTTTGCCCGCCTTTTCCAGCACCACGGCATCTGCCGTGATGGCCACCAGCGTATAGCCATCCACCTGTTGCCCGACCCGATAACTCTTGCCATTGAGCACCGCCAGCGCCGGGCCATTGCCCAGCACCACACTCTGCAGCTTCGGTAAACCGGTGTTGCTCTCGCCGGTCGCACGGGCGCCAATTGCCACATCCGCCAGCGGTGCGGTGGGATCCTGCAATACCTCGACCTGCTCCGCCTGTGCCAGCACGCTGAACAGGCAACAGCACAACGCAAACACTCTAGCCACGGATAAACTCCTTGCTGGTACTCAGGGTGTAGATCTCCATCTCCACCACCGCGCCGGGATAGGATTTGACCCGGTAGTCGAACTGCTTCCAGTAAAAGTGGCGCGGCAAGGCTTCCAGCGCTTTAAGGTATTGATAAACATCGAAATATCCACCTTCTAGCTGAAGCCGGATACCATGTTTGTAGAGATTGACCTTCTGTTCTCCCGCCATCAGCGGGGTCGGCTCCAGCGAACTGAGCGCCAGCATGTGAAGGTTGGCGGAGCGGGAGAGCAGCGCCTCCAGCACCTGCGGCATCTCGTGCGCCGGGATCAGATCGACGGTCTGGGCCTTCAGCTCATCGTCGATCCGGGCCAGATCCGCTTCGACCTGCGCCAGCTGGTCGCGAACGCCCTGATTGGGATCCCGCTTGAGCCGAGCCTGTTTGCCGAGGTTCTCCAGCTCCATGATTTCGAGGTCGCGCTCGGCGGCGCTCAGGGCCATGCGATCCTGCTGCAGGCGGGTATCGGCGCCATCGAGCCAACCGTAGATGCTGCCAGCGCCCAGCAAAACCAGACCGGTAAGCAGGATCAACACCCGCTCCCGCTGGCTCAACAGGGCGATACGCTGGCCCCACGCCTGCCATTGTGCTTTCAGGTTCATCAGGGTTTCTCCCGCGCGATGCCGCTCAACTGGAAGGTCAGACGACCCTCCTCGTCACGGCCAAGGGTCAGTTCACCAAACTCCTTGCCTACCAGACTCGGGGTCTGCTTGAAGCGGTTGACCCAGGCCGGCACATCCTGACTGCGTCCGGCAAAACCGGAGAGGTTGATCCGCCCTTCGTTGATCTCGATGCGCTGCAACGAGAGGTTGCTGCTGCGAATGCGGGAGAGATCCGCCATCACGCTGGCATAGCCCTGGGATTTTTGCAGAGACAGGCTACCGAGCTGACGCATCAGCCCCTGCTTGGCGGTCAGCTCATCCCGTTTATTGACCAGTTGCTGTTGCAGCCGGGGATCCGCCTGATGGCGCGCCAGCTCGGCATCGAGGCGTCTGGCCTCGCTGCGCTTGAGCTCCAGCTCGGCGGTGCGTTGCGCTAGCGCCCGGCTGACCTGTTGCTGCTGCCAGCTGTAACCGATAGCCGTCAGCAGGATCAGCAACAGCGCAACACCCCATACCAACGCCATCTGATTGAGGCTGGCCCACTGCCGCTTGGGACGAAACTCGGCACCATAGAGGTTTATCTGACGTTTCATCACGCATCCTCCCCGATGGCGGCTGCGTAGGCAGAAAGGTATTCGACGCCAGCCAGCAACATTGTCTTGTTGACCATGGCAGCAAGGGGGAATAACACTCTCATTGATCATCCCCCAATGCGGCAGCATAAGCCGAGAGGTATTCGACGCCGGCCAGCACCGCCTTGTTGGCCATGGCGGAGACGGCAAAGCCGAAGGTCTGCTCCATGTGACGCACCAGGGTACCGATAAAGGGCGAAGCGACGGCAAACTGCATCTGACCCAGCTCGGGCAATTTGAGCTGGCCCGCCAGATAGTCGAGGGAGCGCTGGATCTCCAGCGCCAGTGAATCGAGCAGCATGGCGTCAGGCTCATGTTCGCCGGTCAGGCTGGTGAAACCGCGCAGCTGGCGGGAGAAGCAGAGCCCCCCCTGATGGAAGACCAGCAGTTGCAGATCCTGCCCCTTGGGCTGCCACAGCAGCATGCGCACAGTGTCATCCGCTTCATAGAGAGAGGTGAGCGCCAGCTCGTCGCTGATGATGGATTGCAGGGTGGCGATGCCGTTGATGGCATCGGCCAGCTGTTGCACCCGGCTCTTGGGCAGGCAGATCACATTGATGCGCGGACGACCGGCAGGCGGGGTGGGCAAGTCCACATAATCCATCGCCAGTTGCAGCACGGGTTCGCTGACATAGTCCTTGATGGCCCAGGGGAGCGCCCCCGCCATCTCGGCGTCAGGCACGGCAGGCTTGTCGATCTGGATCTGTTGATAAAGGCTGGCGGCGAGGGCTACCCGCACTTTAGACTTGGCCAGCCCATAACGGCTGAACAGCTCGTTCATGGCCACAGCCCACTCCTGTGGGCCGTTGATGGTGCGCGTCGCGAAGACGGGGGGATTGCCCACTGCAGCCAGCATGATCCTGTCATTGGCCAACAAGAGCCCGACCTGGCGGCTTGGCGTCGACCGTCTGAACAGTTTTTTCATGTAAGCCCGCCCATCAATAGTGATTAAATGTATGAAATATTAACATAAACAGCAGATTAGCCTCTATATAAAAGACGGACTCACCATTGCAAGCCAGCCTTCCAGCCGAGCCAGAGGGGTCAGCTATCCTGCCCTCCCCCCTGCACCCCCTCCACCACCCGTTGCTAACCCGCTACGGCGTCGAACTCTGGTGCAAGCGGGATGATCTGATCCATCCGACCATCTCCGGCAACAAGTGGCGCAAGCTCAAATACCACCTGCTTCATGCCAGAGAGCACGGCAAACGGCATCTACTCTCGTTTGGCGGCGCCTACTCCAATCACATCCATGCACTGGCAGCAGCAGGGTGCCAATCTGGCCTTCGAACTACCGGTATCATACGGGGCGAATCTGATGCCGTCAGCAATACCACCCTGAGGGATGCCAGACGCTGGGGTATGGATCTCGTTTTCGTCGACCGCCAGAGTTACCGCCGTCGCCAGGATCCCGACTGGCTGGCCCAATTCGATGCACCCGATACCCTGATCGTGCCGGAAGGGGGCAGCAGCCCGCTGGCTATCCCCGGGGTTGCCGAACTGGTCGGCGAGGTACCCTTCTCGCCGGATCTCTGGGTACTGCCCTGTGCCAGCGGCGGCACCCTGGCGGGCCTAATCGCTGGCAAACAGGACCGGGAGCAGATCCTCGCCATTGCGGTCCTGAAAGGAGGCGGCTTTATCGCTGACGAGGTGTGTCGCCTCCATCCCGCTGCCGCCAGCATCCCCGGCTGGCGGGTCGCACTCGATCACCACGATGGTGGCTACGCCAAATTCAGCCCGGCCCTCTGGCAGTGGGTTCAAGATTTCAGCGCCGAAACAGGTCTGCCTTTGGAGCCCATCTACAGCGGCAAGGCGATGTGGGGGCTGTTTCGCGAGCTGGCTGCGGGCCGCATCGCCCCCGGCAGCAAGATTGTCTTTATCCATACCGGCGGCATGCAGGGATTGGCCGGACTGCGGGAGCAGGGGCGACTGTGAGCCCCGCCTGACGGCAACCGAAAACGAGAGAGGGTCGCCCCACGACGACCCTCTCTTGTTTATCTCAATCACCAGCCGGCTCCTGCACCAACCGGCGTGGCTCGGCAAACCAGGGCCCCTGCCCGGCATGCACCCCGAGGTGGCGCAGCATCTTCCACTCATCGCCACTCTCTACCCCCACCGCCAGCACCCGGGTACGGGTATTGGCGCAGCCCCCCACCAGACTGCGGACCGCCATCTGGTTCACCTGTCGGGCGTGAATCTCCCGCACCAGGCTGGGGTGCAGCTTGAGGAAGTTGATCTCGAACTCCTTGATGTACTGGGTGCTCACCACATCCTGGCCAGCATGATCGATGGCCAGCTGGCAGCCCAGCATCCGCAGGGAGCGCAGCGGCCGCTTGAGTGCTTCGAAGTGGCGTGTGACCTGAGCCTCCGAGAGCTGCAGGATCAACCGCTCGTTGGTGCTGCGCGGCAGCTGGAACAGGGCGAAGAAGAGCCAGCGCTGGAACTCGCGGTTGAGCAGACTCTGGGCACTCAGGGTCAGAGTGATGGGACAGCTCTGCTCGGAACGCTGGCGCAGCAACACCAGCGTTTGCTCCGCCACCAGCCGATCCAGTTGCAGCAGCAGGCCCACCTTCTCCGCCATTGGCATGAAGATCCCTGCTTGCAGTTCCCTCCCCTGCTCATCGTGGATATAGGTGAGCAGATCCTGCTGCAGTACCACCTGATCCCGATCCTGCTGGACCGGTTGGGTATAAAAATCGATCCCCTGCTCTTCAAGACGGCGACTGATGAGGGTGCGCCAGCGCACCGTCCCCTTGCTGCTCTGCTCCTCGTCCAGCTGCTTCTCGTAGAGGAACCAGCCGTTGTGCCCCTGCAGACGTGCACTCTTGAGGGCCAGCTCGGCCTCCTCCTGCACCTTGAGCAGAGTGTCTTGCGCCTGGTAGCAGACAGCCCCGATATAGATGGCCGTCTCCGGATTGACCTGCTGCGGCCAGTGTAGCCGTTGCAGACTCTTGAGCAGCTGGCTGGCACTGTCCACCATCTCGCTCTCCGACATGTTGGGCAACAATACCGCAAAGACATGTCCGGCATAACGAGCCTGCAAGGCACCGTTATGCTTGCGCACAAAAGCACTGATCACGGCGCTCGCCTCCAGCAGCAGATCATGCCCCTGCAGCTCGAACTGCTCCGCTTCCAGCTCTTCCAGACAGGCGAGTTCAATCAGCAAGACACCGCCACTCATCACGCTCGCCTCCATGATAGCGCTCTCGAGCCGGTTATCGAAGAAGAGGCGGTTGCCGATGCCGGTCATCTTGTCGACGAAGGCGTTGCTGCGAATGAAGTTGTCGAAGCGGCTGCGCTCCTTGCGGGCATCCGCCAGCTCGGCGAGCAGATGATCGAGGGCCTGACTGGCGGCCACCGGCCACTCTTCGGCGGGGTCATGGCTTAGTTTGGAGAGCTTGTCATCGAGGATCAGCTGGGCGCGAATGCCCAGCAGCTCGGCGCCGCGCAACTGCTGACGCAACCAGCGGATGGAGTACCAGAGACCGAACACCACGATGAAGATCCCGAACGAGATGCCCGACATCGCCTTGATGGAGTACTCCGCCTCCTTGAAGGGGCGCTCCAGCTTGAAGCTGGCCTGCATGCCAGCCTGATGGGGCAGCGGATGGCTGTATGGCACCAGCAGCGGTTCATCAACCGGACGCTGTACGTCACGGAACCAGTAGACCCGCTGGTCATTCTGGCGCACCTCCAGCTCCACCACATGAGCCGCCCGCAGCAAGGTGGGCAACCAGCGGCTCATATCCTCCATACCGTGAGCAACGTCGAGTTGCTTGTCGATCACCTCGACCAGCGCATCGACCTTCTTTTGCTGCAACTCCATGCCCAGCTCGCGAAAGCTGAACACCCCGCCAATCAGCACGGTCGCCATGGCAGCGATCACGCACAAGGTAATAAACGAGACAAGATGTGTTGTGAGTTTCATGTGCCTTTCCGTGTGCCCGGCATCATCCATTGGAGTTCATGGTAGCAGTGGCGCTGTGGCCATCACTATGGACGGGGATCCCGCTTCTGTAATTTAAGCGGAGCAGCATACCCAAAGCAGCGGGAGAATACCAAGGAAGGTACACAGGTGGAGCAGGGGAAGATAGCAGACAGAAAAATGGTCCCTCAAAAGGGACCAAAAGGAACACTCATATCAAAACTAACACTCTGTGCTACTGACAAAAAACAGATACAGGAGTATTGAACACACGGTGAGTCAAACCGCAGGGGTACTCTAAAGCAGTTCGGATAAGTTGAGCAATTGTCATTTATGACAGGTCAGCGATTGAATCTTTTCAAGGTTAACAATAAAAACATTTAAAATCATACATTTAAAAAATCATCCAATAAGTGTGACAAGTAGAGCTCAAATTGATTGTACTAATGCACTATGATGGCTTGACCCATTTGTGTCTCGTGAAACTGGCAGGCGCCCTTGTTACGCATCACCCCCCTCTGGATCACTGTACTGCTACTGCTCTTGCCCATCCTGGCAAGCCAGTCCGTCGGTCTGTGGCTAACAAGACCGATGGCCAACCACCTGCTTGAGCAGAAGGTGGCCGAGATAAAGCGAGCCATGGCGATACGCCATCACACGCTGGACAAGGCCATGAGCGAGCAGCTGACGCTGTTTGATTTCGATTGTGGTGCCAACGACATGGCACTGCTGCGGGATCCCCGCTTTTACAACACCCATATTCGTCTGCAGGGGCTGGAACTGGCATCAGGGAAAAGCTGCTCAAGCCTGGGTGTGGGTATTTCGCTCATCAAAAACGCCAACCAGGATGGCGCCCTCCCCGACAAACTGGGGCTGACTGCTACAACGGCCAGTTTCAATACGGAACAGGAGATGGTTGCCTACTACAAAAACGGCGGCAACATTGCCTACTGGGTGCTCGATAACAGCTGGAGCCACGATCTGCTACAGCTCCCCTGCAGTGACTGTTTCTATCTGGAGTTCAGCCAGCGGGATCCCGCAGCGATGACCCCCCGCTTCCCGCGCGGTGACCGGACCATCAAGCTGGAAGAGGGCAGCCGCAGCCTGAGCTTCTTTGATCAGGACAAACTGACCCGACAAACCATCTGGGCCGGTTCTGCACTGGACCTGTATGCTCGCGAGCAAGTCAGACGAATCGCACTCTGGAGCGGCACTATCCTGGGCCTGCTGCTGGTGACCGCTTACTGGTCGCTGCGAAACTATCGCCGCTCGCTCAAGGGGCTATTGCAGGCCGGATTGGTGCGCCAGGAGTTCATCCCCTTCTATCAACCCGTGGTGGATCTTCGAACCTGGCAGGTTGCCGGTTTTGAGGCGCTGCTACGCTGGCAACGTGGACACGAGCTGATCCCCCCGAGCGCTTTCATCGAATATGCTGAAGATCAGGGACTTATCCTGCCTATCACCAGGCAGTTGCTGGAGCAGGTGATCACGGATCTGCCGCTGTTGCCACCAGAGCAGTGGATCAGTGTCAATCTGATGGCCACCCATATCGAACAACCCTTGCTGCGCAACATGTTGAGTGAACACCATAACCCTTCGCCCGAGCGCCTTACCTTCGAGCTGACCGAACGCAAGCCGATCCTCGACATCAAAGCCGCTACCGAGGAGATCACCCTGTTGCAGCAGATGGGATATCACTTCAAACTGGATGATTTCGGTACCGGCTACGGTGGTTTTGCCTACCTGCAGAGCCTCGGGATCCGCCAGATCAAGATCGACAAGATGTTCGTCGATACCATAGGCACCAACGACCTCAAACGCAGCGTGCTGGATGCCATCATCACGTTTGGCCTGGAATCAGGCATGGAGATGATTGCGGAAGGGGTTGAGACGCGGGAACAGGTTGATTACTTGCGGCAACACGGCGTCTATCTGATCCAGGGTTACGTCTTTGGCAGGCCCATGGCGCTGGCAGATCTTGCCATCTGGCAGCAGACGTGGCCTCCACAATATTCGCAAGAGAGCTGACACCGATATTGCACAGGCCAGCGCTGGCAGGGCTCCCCCCACCGGGAGCACACGCACCCTTTTGCACAGAGGCTGACACTCCCAAAGCCTCTGCCACGACCTGGCTCATCGCCCTTGAACCACCATTTACATTCAGCAACAAAATGATCTGCCCCTGAGAGGATGGAACCCTTATCATAAGCATTCGGCTACCGTGAGCACCTTCACGCACGCCTCCCATCAATCCCTGTCGGCCAGCGCCGTCCCGAGATGAGAACCATTGCCTATGAAGACATTTATCCGGCAAGAGATTGCCCTGCCCGTCGGCCTGCTGACCCTGCTCTTTTTCAAGACGATCGGGAGCGACCTGCTGACAGAGACAACTCCGCTCGGGATCTATCTTCCGGTTTCGGCTGCACTACTGGCCATCGTCACCTGGGCTATCTTCTCGGTGGTGCGCCACTCCGATGCCCTCGCCATCAAGCTGGGCGAGCCCTTCGGCACCCTGATCCTCACCCTCTCGGTCATCTCGCTGGAGGTGGTGATGATCTCTTCGGTGATGCTGACCGGTGAGCCTAACCCCACCATGGCCCGCGATACCATGTTTGCAGTAGTGATGCTGGTGAGTACCGGTCTGGTGGGCTTCACCCTGCTGTTTGGCGGCTGGCGCTACCACACCCAGAGCTTTAATCTGGACGGGGTCAAATCCTATCTGGTGGCCATCATCCCGCTGGCCCTGCTCTGTCTGGTGCTGCCCAACTTCACCGAGGGCGGTGCAATCGGCAGTATGTCGCGCGCCATGTCGTGGATGCTGATCATCATCTCGATCCTGCTCTACGGGGTCTTTCTGCTGATCCAGACCCGCAGCCACAGCCACTTCTTCGTCGACAGCGATCACGAGGATTACGAGGAGCACCACGGCCCGCTGCAGAGCAACGTCTATCACACCATCCTGCTGCTCGCCTACCTGCTGGTAGTGATCCTGCTGGCCAAGACCCTGGCCATCCCCATCAACTACGGGGTGCATGTGATGGACGCGCCCGCCGCACTGGGCGGCTTTATCGTCGCCTGCATCGTGCTGGCTCCCGAAGCAGTCGGCGCCATCAAAGCCGCCTTCAACAACCAGTTGCAGCGAGCAATGAACCTCTACTTCGGCTCGGTGCTGGCCACCATCGCCCTCACCGTGCCTGCCGTGCTCTTTATCGGCTCCATGCTGGGTCAGGAGGTACGCCTCGGCCTCTCCCCCGCCGATATGGTGCTGCTGGTCACGACCCTGATGGTCTGTAAAGTGACCTTCAGCAGCGGCCGCACCAATGTGCTCCATGGTGCGACCCATCTGGTGTTGTTTGTGGTCTATCTGTTCCTGATGTTCGAACACGAATAACTGCGTTCAACCAACGTCAGACACGCAAAGACCGCCCGATTGGGCGGTCTTTTGTTATCGGCTCCCGGACCTCACCGGCGCCAGTGAAGCGGCGTCCCCCTCATCCCCAACCCTTCTCCCGCCAGGAGAGAAGGGGGATCAAGGCTTACAGACTGGGCAGCACCCCGGCCGGGATCAGGTCGTTGTAGCTGGCACGGCCCAGCAGGGCGGCGGCAGCTTCGATATCCGGCGCGAAGTACCTGTCCTTGTCGTAGAAGCTCACCTCTGCCCGCAGTCGTCCCTTGGCCAGCTCGATCAGCTCGGTACTGCGCAGCGGCGCGCGAAAATCGAGCCCTTGCGCCGCCGCCAGCAGTTCAACAGCCAGAATGCCGCGGGTGTTCTCCGCCATGTCTGCCAGCCGGCGGCCAGCGAAGGTCGCCATGGAGACGTGATCCTCCTGATTGGCGGAAGTGGGCAGACTATCCACCGAGGCGGGATGGGCCAGGGTCTTGTTCTCGGAGGCGAGCGCCGCCGAGGTGACCTGAGCGATCATGAAGCCGGAGTTGACCCCGCCATTGTTGACCAGAAACGCTGGCAGACCGGACATCCGCGAGTCGATCAGCAGCGCCATCCGCCGCTCGGAGAGGGAACCTATCTCGGCGATGGCCAGCGCCAGATTATCGGCGGCGAAGGCAACAGGTTCTGCGTGGAAGTTGCCGCCGGAGATGACCTCCTCATCCTCGGCAAACACCAGCGGGTTGTCGGAGACCGCGTTGGCCTCGCACACCAGCACCTCGGCAGAGTGGCGGATCTGGGTCAGGCAGGCACCCATCACCTGCGGCTGGCAGCGCAATGAGTAGGGATCCTGTACCTTCTCGCAGTTGTGATGGGACATGCCGATCTCGCTGCCATCCACCAGCAGGTGGCGATAACAGGCGGCCGCGTCAATCTGGCCACGCTGACCGCGTACCGCGTGAATGCGAGCATCGAACGGCCGGCGGCTGCCAAGGGCGGCCTCCACACTCATGGCGCCTATGGTGATGGCACCGGCGTAGAGATCCTCGGCATGGAACAGCCCTTCCAGTGCAAAGGCGGTACTGGCTTGGGTGCCGTTGAGCAACGCCAATCCTTCTTTGGGTGCCAGCGCGATAGGCTCGAGCCCGGCAATTTTCAGCGCTGTAGCGGCATCGATCAGCTCGCCCTTGTGGCGGGCCTTGCCCTCCCCGATCAGCAGGCAGCTCATATGAGCCAGCGGCGCCAGATCGCCGGAGGCACCGACGGATCCCTTCTTCGGCACCACCGGATAGACTTCGGCGTTGATGAGGGTCATCAGGGCCTCAAGCACCGTCAGCCGGATCCCGGAGAAGCCCCGCGCCAGCGAGTTGAGTTTGAGCACCATCATCAGCCGCACGGTGGCGTCATCCATGTACTCGCCAATCCCTGCCGCATGGGAGAGCACGATGGATCGCTGCAGCTCGTCCAGCTGCTCCACCGGAATGCGGGTGTTGGCCAACAGGCCAAAGCCGGTGTTGATGCCATACACCACCCGGTTCTGCTCGATCACCTTGGTAACTACGGCAGCGGAGGCGTGGATCCCCGGCAACGCCGCCGGATCCAGTGCAATATGTACCGGCTCGCGGCTGACGCGGCGCAGGGTGGCAAGATCCAGCTCGCCCGGGGTAATAGTCAATTCAAACATGGTGTTACACCTTTCCTTTGACACCGTTGGCGCCGTCAATCATCGGCAGATCCAGTTTCGCCTCATGGGCACAGTTGATGGCAATCTCGTAACCCGCATCCGCATGGCGCATCACGCCGGTGGCCGGGTCGTTGCGCAGCACCCGACCGACCCGCTTGGCAGCGTCATCGGAGCCGTCGCAGACGATCACCACGCCGGAGTGCTGGGAGAAGCCCATCCCCACACCGCCGCCGTGGTGCAGGGAGACCCAGGTCGCGCCGCCAGCAGTGTTGAGCAGGGCGTTGAGCAGCGGCCAGTCGGAGACGGCATCGGAGCCATCCATCATCGACTCGGTCTCGCGGTTCGGGCTCGCCACCGAGCCGGAATCCAGATGGTCGCGGCCAATGACGATGGGGGCTTTCAGCTCGCCGTTTTTCACCATCTCATTGAAAGCCAGACCGAGGCGTACCCGATCCTTGACCCCGACCCAGCAGATCCGCGCCGGCAGTCCCTGAAACGCGATGCGCTCGCGGGCCATGTCGAGCCAGTTGTGCAGGTGAGGATCATCGGGGATCAGCTCTTTCACCTTCTGATCGGTCTTGTAGATATCTTCCGGATCGCCGGAGAGGGCCACCCAGCGGAACGGGCCAATTCCCTCGCAGAACAGCGGGCGAATGTAGGCGGGGACGAAGCCGGGAAAATCGAAGGCGTTTTTCACCCCCTCCTCAAGCGCCATCTGACGGATGTTGTTGCCGTAATCCAGAGTCGCCGCGCCGCGCTCTTGCAGGGTCAGCATCGCCTCCACCTGACGGGCCATGGAGCGGCGAGCGGCCAGATTCACCTCCTGCGGGGCACTCTGCTGCAGCTCGCGCCACTTGGCAACGCTCCAACCCTGCGGCAGGTAGCCGTGCACCGGGTCGTGGGCGGAGGTCTGGTCGGTTACGACGTCCGGGGTGATGCCACGGGCCACCAGTTCGGCGAAGACATCGGCGGCGTTGCCGAGCAGGCCGACGGAAACAGCGCTGCCGCTCTGTTTGGCCTCTTCGATCATTGCCAGCGCCTCATCCAGGCTGTGAGCCTTCTTGTCCACATAACGGGTGCGCAGACGAAAATCGATGCGGGTCTCGTCGCACTCCACGGCGATCATCGAGAAACCGGCCATGGTGGCGGCCAGCGGCTGGGCACCGCCCATGCCGCCAAGACCACCGGTCAGGATCCAGCGCCCCTTGGGTTCGCCGTTGAAGTGCTGGTTGGCCACCGCGAAGAAGGTCTCGTAGGTGCCCTGCACGATCCCCTGGGTGCCGATGTAGATCCACGAACCCGCAGTCATCTGGCCGTACATCATCAGGCCCTTCTTATCGAGCTCATTGAAGTGCTCCCAGTTGGCCCAGTGGGGCACCAGATTGGAGTTGGCGATCAGCACCCGCGGTGCATCCTTGTGGGTCTGGAACACCCCGACCGGCTTGCCGGATTGCACCAGCAGGGTCTGATCCTCCTCCAGCCGGGTCAGCACCTCGACGATCTTGTCAAAGCAGGCCCAGTTGCGGGCGGCGCGACCGATGCCGCCATAAACCACCAGCGACTGGGGATGCTCGGCCACCTCGGGGTCCAGATTGTTCATCAGCATCCGCAGCGGCGCTTCGGTGAGCCAGCTCTTGGCGGTCAGTTCGGTGCCGCGCGGGGCACGGATCACGCGGTTCGGATCATGACGGGGATCCTGCTGTTGCACAGACATACACACTCCTTGTTGTATCAATAGGGTGCCTTCGGCGACGGGCGGCCAAAGGGTTAACGGGTCAACAGATGAACCAGCCGCGCGGCCACGCGGGCACTGCGGTTGTCCTGATCCAGCGTCGGGTTGTACTCGGCCAGATCGGCAAGCCTGAGCTTGCCGCTGGCCCGGATATGGGCGATCAGCGGTTCGATCACCGCCAGCTCCACGCCGCGGGCGGCGGGGGCGCTCACTCCCGGCATCAGGTTGCCGGGCAGCACATCGAGATCGATGGTTAGATAGAGGTGATCACAATGGGCGCTAAAGGCGTCCAGTCCGCTTAGCAAGGCTGGCAATTCGGCCTGGGTCATCGCCTCGTCCAGCACATGCCACACTCCCAGCCCCTCGGCGCGGGCAAACAGGGCTTGGGTATTGGCGGTCTCGGCTACCCCGAGGCAGGCGTAGTGAAACGGTGTGCCCTGAGCGGCGCACTGTTCGGCAATCTGGAAGAAGGGGGTGCCAGAGCTGGCCTGCTCCTGCTTCATGCGCAGATCGAAGTGAGCATCGAAATTGATGATCCCGACCCGCCCCTCACCACCAAGATGACGGTTCAGGCCACTCCAGCTGCCGAAGGCCACCTCGTGGCCGCCCCCCAGCACCAGCGGGAAGTGGCCCAGATCGAGCGCAGCGGCGACCCGCTCGGCCAGACGGTCGTGGGCGGCATCGAGATCCCCATCGGTACAGCTCACATCCCCGCCATCGTAGACGGGGCGATTCAGGTGCCAGGCGGTGTTGGCCAGCAGCTTGCGCACCGCCAGCGGCGCCCCGGCAGCACCAATGCGCCCCTTGTTGCGGCGAACCCCTTCATCGCAGGCAAAACCAAGCAGTACTACACCGGCAGAGTCTTGTGCTCCGGCGGTCCAGGGCAGCACCTTGTCATGCCAGCGCAGTGCCAGTTCACCATCTTCCGGATCCTGCCGCCCCTGCCAGAGCGACATGTCGATCGGGTTGAACTTATCCATGGAGGGTCTCCTCGCCGTTGAAGATGCGGCCTGCCAACTGATCGACGCCGACCATGTAGCTCAACTCGGCCGGATGGGCGCAGTGCCAGAACAGGAAATCGGCCGCCATCCCCAGACTGAGCTGGCCAAGGTGCTCCTGCTCGCCAAGCGCTTTGGCGGCGTGGCGGGTCACCCCGACCATGGCCTCCACCGGCGTCAGACCAAACAGGGTACAAGCCATGTTCATCGCCATCCGCAGCGAGACGATGGGTGCGGTACCCGGGTTGATATCGGAGGAGACCGCCATCGCCACCCCCGCCTTGCGCAGCGCGGCAACCGGCGGCAGCTTGGTCTCCTTGAGGAAGTAGAAGGCGGTGGGCAACAGAGTGGCGACCACGCCACGGTGGGCCAACGCCAGGATCCCTTCCGGATCCAGATACTCCAGATGATCCACCGAGAGGGCGCCAAAGTTGGCAGCGAGGGTGCTGCCACCGAGATTGGAGAGCTGATCCATGTGCCCCTTCACCGGCAGGCCATATTGATCCGCCGCCAGATAGACCTGCTCAGTCTGGGCCAACGAGAAGCCGATGTGCTCGCAGAAGACATCCACCGCATCGGCCAGACCCGCCTCGGCGGCGGCCGGGATAATCTCCTGACAGATGGTCTCGACCCAGCTATCTGGATCGTCGCGATACTCCGGCGGCACCGCATGGGCCGCCAGCAGAGTGGTCTTGACCCGGATCGGCAGCGCCCCTCCCAGTCGGCGGGCCACCCTCAGCATCTTGAGTTCATCAGCCAGAGTGAGGCCATAGCCGGACTTGATCTCCACCGTGGTGACCCCTTCGCGGATCAGGGATGCCACCCTCGGCAACGCCAGCTCGAACAGTTGCTCTTCGCTGGCGGCACGGGTGGCACGCACCGTGCTGATGATGCCACCGCCCCGACGGGCGATCTCGGCATAGGGCACTCCCTGCTGACGCAGCTCGAACTCTTCGGCACGGCTGCCGGCGAAGACCAGATGGGTGTGACAATCGATAAGGCCGGGGGTGACCAGCTTGCCCCGCATATCCTGCCAGTGAGCGGGATACGACCCCTTCAGTTCGGCCATCGGCACCAGCGCGTGGATCTTGCCATCATTCACGCCGATGGCGTGGAGCGGCAGCAGGCCGTAGTCGGCCAGCTCATCATTCAGGGTAGCGGGCGTCACGTTGAGCCAGACCCGCTCGCAGTTCAACAGTTCCTTGTTCATAGCGGACCTCAAATGTATATACATATTCTTATAGTCGATCTCTATGACGAAAGAAAGAGCGAAATTCACATCCTGATAACAGCATCAAACTTAGAGTTTAAGCACAAAAAAGCCCACCAGGAGGTGGGCTTTGCAAAATCAAGTTGTATAGACATTTACTCCAACTGAGTCTTGGAGCTTAGCTTGTAACGGGAACCGGGGGAGAGCAAACGGGCGTAGGAGACCAGATGCCCCTCCGACCAGGTGCGTCTGTGCAACAACAGGCAGGGGGAATCTACGCGGATCTGCAACAATCCCGCCTCACCGGCGCTCGGCAACACGGCTTCCACCACGTGCTCCATCTCGGAGAGGGGGCAGACATCCATCAGATAGCGGTTGGGGGTCTGTTGGGTAAAATCCTGCTCGCCATAGCCCGGCAAGCGCCCGGCATCGACGAAGCGCTCCTCCAGCTGCAACGGCTCACCATCAGCCTGATGGACGATCAGGCTGTGAAAGATAGGGGCACCTACCCGCAGCCCCAGTTGTACCGCCACCTTCTCGTCGGCGGCCAGCCGCTGCAGCCGGATCACCCGGGCACTGTACTCGCCGCCACGCTCGGCGATCTCGTCAGCGATGTTGCGAATGGCCAGCAACGGCGATTCGGTTCGCCTGTCCGCCACGAAGCTGCCGGAACCGGCGGTACGCACCAGCCACCCCTCAGCCACCAGTTCCCGCAACGCCCGGTTGACCGTCATCCGGCTCACGGTGAACTGCTCGCACAGGGCCGCTTCGGTCGGGATCCTGTCCCCCGCCTGATAGTGGCGTTCGCGGATCCCGTCCAGAATATGCTGCTTGATCTGCAGATAGAGGGCTGGCGCCACAATGAAGCTCCCTAGCGCCGACGGTGGGGCGGACGCATGTCCGGCCAGGCGCGATAGACATCGGGGATCTGATCCGGCCCGCTGATGCAGAGATCGAGATCGTGCAGCAAGCCATCCTTGATCCCGTAGATCCAGCCGTGAACGGCCAGCTCCTGTCCCTTGCGCCAAGCGTTCTGGATGATGGTGGTGTGGCAGACGTTGGCGACCTGCTCGGCCACGTTCAACTCACACAGGTAGTCGAAGCGCTCATGCTCATCCTCGATGGCCTCGAGCTCTTCACTATATTTGAAGTAGACATCCTTGATGTTGCGCAGCCAGTTGTCGATGAGACCCAGCTCCTGGTTCTGCATCGCGGCCTTGACGCCGCCGCAACCGTAGTGACCGCAGACAATGATGTGCTTCACCTTGAGCACTTCCACCGCGTATTGCAGCACGGAGAGGCAGTTGAAATCGGTATGTACCACCAGATTGGCGACGTTGCGGTGGACGAAGACATCCCCCGGCAGCAACCCCATCAGCTGGTTGGCGGGGACCCGGCTGTCGGAACAACCGATCCAGAGGTATTCGGGGGCCTGCTGGGCAGAAAGAGTGGCAAAGAAAGCGGGATCTTCGGCTTTGATCCGTTCGGCCCACTCACGGTTGTTGGTAAACAGGTCGTTCAACAGTTTCACTTCTGCTCTCCCTAATGTGGCAGTGGCGGCAACATAACACACTCACGGGTAACCAAAGCAAGGCCGACCAGATCCCTGCGAAACAAAAACAGGGCCATCAGGCCCTGTTTTTATGAGAGGAAGCATCAGGCTTCCATGGCATCTTTCAGCTTCTTGAGTGCGTTTTTCTCAAGCTGACGCACACGCTCGGCAGAGACGCCGTAGGTATCGGCCAGCTCCTGCAGAGTGGTCTTGCTGTCATCATCGAGCCAGCGGGCACGGATGATGTGTTGGCTGCGCTCATCCAGGGTGGCGAGGGCCGAGCTCAGGCGACGGGTCGCGTGATCGTCCCAGTTGTCGTTCTCGATGGTCGCGGCCAGATCGGAGGATTTGTCCTCCAGATAGTGAACCGGTGCGAAGCCGCCCTCTTCCTCATCATCACCAACCAGATCGAACGCCTGATCGTAGTTGGCCATCCGCGCTTCCATCTCGGTCACGTCAGCGGCAGAAACGCCGAGATCGGCCGCCACGGCCTGAACCTCTTCGTGGTTCAGCCAGCCCAGACGCTTTTTGGATTTGCGCAGGTTGAAGAAGAGCTTGCGCTGGGCCTTGGTGGTCGCCACCTTGACCATGCGCCAGTTGCGCAGGACATATTCGTGGATTTCGGCCTTGATCCAGTGCACGGCAAAGGAGACCAGACGCACGCCGACCGTCGGGTCGAAGCGCTTGACCGCCTTCATCAGGCCGATGTTGCCTTCCTGTACCAGATCGGCCTGAGGCAGACCGTAACCGGCATAACTCTTGGCGACATGAACGACAAAGCGCAGGTGCGACATAACCAGCTGACGGGCAGCCTCGAGATCGCCATCCTGCTGCAAACGCTCAGCCAGTTCACGCTCTTCCTCTGCGCTCAGCACAGGAATAGAGTTTACTGCCTGGATATAGCCTTCCAGACTACCTTGCGGAATCAGAGCCATAGTGCGCTGCAATGAAGTTCCCATCTGTTACCTCTTACTTTTCAATCGAATCAGTCTAACACCCTGAGAGGGTCTGTCTACTGACCGGATGCCATTCTGCGGCGTGTATCAAAGAACATGCCCAGTTTTAGACCGGCTTATCTTAAGCCTGCAGGATGAATCATGAATGAACAGTCAAAAAAAGGGGGTCACAATGAAGGACCCCCGAAAAGTAGCATGCTAAGTCCATTGTTGCGGAGCTCGCAACCTTCACATGCTTGCCAAGTCTGACGAGCAAGGCAGAGGGGCCACACCCGTATAAATGCTTCAGCTTTAATAGACTGCTTATAAATCAGAAGGTTCACTGGATCTAGCGAAGATCCGGAAGATCATTGTTATTCAGAATACTCTGACTATGGGGGCCAAGCCAGAAACGGAGCCTCTTTTACTTGATCCACCTCTCAAAATCCAGCGATTTACTTTGATAATAAATTAATCAGGATGGCTCTATATCTCGAATGTGACGATGAACCGAAAACCAGGAAGCAATCAGCCCCAGCAAGGCCCCCAGCAGGATCAGGTTCACCCCATCTACCAGACCCATGCCAACCAGCCGGAAGTTACTGTTATACAAGCCCGCAAGCTCCTTCACCACCCCTTCGCTCCAGATCACCATCACCTCGGTCAGCCACCATGCCAGCATGCCGCCGATCACCCCGAACCAGATGCCGGTATAGAGGAAAGGGCGATGGATGAAGGCATCGGTTGCCCCCACCAGCTTGAGCACCTCGATCTCTGAACGCTGGTTGAGGATGTTGAGACGCAGGGTGTTGCCGACGATCAGCAGCACGGCGGAGAGCAGCAGCACGGCGATACCGGTAATGGTGTGACGCAGCAGGTTCATGATCCCCTGCAGGCGGGTCAGCCACTGCAGATCCAGCTTGCCCTGCTCGACCCCATCCTCATTGTTTAGCTTGCCGAGCAACTCGGCGGCCCCTTCCGGATTCTGCCAGCGCGGATCCGGAATGACGCTCAGCACCGGCGGTAGCGGGTTGCTGTCCAGATAATCGAGGGCATCGCCGAAACCGGAGATCTCGCGAAACTCCCGCAACGCATCGTCACGGCTCAGGTAGGTGACCGAATCCACCTCGGGATAGAGCAGGATCCTGTGCTGCAGATCGAGAATGCTCTGCTCCGGCAGATCCTTGCGCAGATATAGGGAGATCTGGGAGCTGTTCTGCCAGCTCCCCTCCACCACCTCGGCGTTTTTCAACAATACGTGGAAGCAGGAGGGCAACGCCAGACTGACACCGAGCACCGCCAGCGTCATCAGGGAGGCGAGCGGATTTCGCCACAGCTCCCCGAGACTGGCAAACGCCTGCCGCACATGGTCAACCCCGTACATCATCAGACGACGCAGCGGCGGCTGCTTGTGACGAACGATAGCCATCAGAGCTCCTCCCCGGCCGAATACATGCGACCCGCCTTGAGGGTCAGGGTGCGATAGCGCATGCGGGCGATCAGCCCCAGATCGTGAGTAGCAATCAGTACAGAGACCCCAAAATTGTTGAACTCCTGAAATAGCCGCATGATATCCATGGAGAGCTGGGGATCCAGGTTGCCGGTCGGTTCATCCGCCAGCAGCAGCGGCGGCTTGTTGACGATGGCACGGGCGATGCCGACCCGCTGCTGTTCACCCCCGGAGAGCATCCGCGGCTGGTAACGCTCCTTGCCGAGCAACCCTACCTTGTCCAATGCCGCCGCCACCCGCTTGTTGATGTCCGCATGGCTGTAACCATCGATCACCAGCGGCAGCGCTACGTTGTCGAACACGGTGCGGTCCATCAGCAGGCGGTGATCCTGAAAGATCATCCCGATCTGGCGGCGAACATAGGGGATCTGGCTGCGCTGGATATGGCTGACATCATCACCATGAAAGAAGACGCGACCATCGGTCGGACGCTCCATCACGCTGATCAGTTTGAGGAGGGTACTCTTGCCCGCCCCCGAGTGCCCGGTCAGAAAGGCCATCTCTCCCTTGCGCAGGTGAAAGCTGACCTTTTGCAGCGCCTGATGGCCGCCGCTGTATACCTTGCTGACCTTGTCAAAACGAATCATAACGGTTCCCTGACATTGACAAACCCCGACCGAAGTCGGGGTATGGAACACTTAATCATCACGGCTGAGCTGACTCATCGCGGCTGAAGAGCGCCTCGATGAAATCGTTGGCAACGAAGGGACGCAGATCGTCGATCCCCTCGCCCACCCCGATATAGCGGATCGGGATCTGGAACTTGTCGGCCACCGCGAAGATGACGCCGCCCTTGGCGGTGCCATCCAGCTTGGTGAGGGTGATGCCGGTCAGGCCAACCGCCTCGCTGAACAGCTTGGCCTGGCTCAGGGCGTTCTGGCCGGTGCCGGCATCCAGCGTCAGCATGATCTCGTGGGGGGCCTCTTCATCCAGCTTCTTCATCACCCGTACTACCTTCTTGAGCTCTTCCATCAGGTTGCTCTTGTTCTGCAGGCGACCGGCTGTGTCGGCGATCAGCACGTCAGCCCCGCGGGAGCGGGCGGCCTCGATGGCGTCATAAATAACGGAGGCGGAGTCGGCACCGGTATGCTGGGCAATCACTGGAATGTTGTTGCGCTGGCCCCATACCTGCAGCTGCTCGACCGCAGCGGCACGGAAGGTGTCACCCGCTGCCAGCATCACGCTCTTGCCTTCAGCCTGGAACTGCTTGGCCAGCTTGCCGATGGTGGTAGTCTTGCCGACGCCATTCACGCCGACCATCAGGATCACGTAAGGCTTCTTGCTGGTGTCGATCATCAGCGGCTGCTCGACCTTGGCCAGCATCTCGCCCATATCCTGTTTGAGCAAACCGTAGAGCGCCTCGGCATCCTTGAGCTGCTTGCGATCCGCGTGCTGCACCAGCCCCTCGATGATACGAGTGGTGGTATCCACACCGAGATCGGCGGTCAGCAGCTGGGTTTCCAGCTCTTCAAACAGCTCATCGTCGATCTTCTTGCCACGGAACAGGCCGAAGAAACCGGAACCGATATTCTCCTTGGTGCGAACCAGACTGCGTTTGAGGCGAGCAAAGAAGCCCTCCCGCTGCGGTTTGTCCTGGGTGTCGTCGTCCACCTTGGCGGCCAACGGCAGGGCAGCCAGTGCGGCAGCCTCAGCCTCCATCGCGGCGACCAGGCGCATATCTTCCGCTCGCTGGGCCTCTTTGGCGATACGGGCTTCTTCCGCAGCCTGAGCTTCAGCGGCAATGCGAGCTTCTTCCGCGGCGCGAGCTTCAGCAGCAATGCGAGCTTCTTCCGCAGCACGGGCTTCGGCAGCAATACGAGCCTCTTCCGCAGCGCGAGCTTCAGCAGCAATACGAGCCTCTTCAGCCGCACGGGCTTCAGCGGCAATACGAGCCTCTTCCGCAGCACGGGCTTCGGCGGCAATACGAGCCTCCTCTGCAGCGCGAGCCTCGGCGGCAATGCGAGATTCTTCCGCGACGCGAGCCTCGGCGGCAATGCGAGATTCTTCTGCGGCGCGAGCTTCGGCGGCGATACGAGCATCTTCTGCAGCGCGAGCCTCGGCGGCGATACGAGCATCTTCTGCAGCGCGAGCCTCGGCAGCAATACGAGCCTCCTCTGCAGCGCGGGCTTCGGCAGCGATACGTGCCTCTTCCGCAGCGCGAGCTTCGGCAGCAATACGAGCCTCTTCGGCTGCCTTGACCTCAGCGGCTTGCGCTTCTGCGGCAGAGCGAGCGGCTTCAGCGGCACGCTCCTCTTCGGCGATCAGCGCTTCGTTGACGATCACCGGCTCCAAATCGGAAGCGCACTCCTCCACCACCAGTGGGCCGTGGTCGTCCAGCTCGGTCGGCAGGCAGCAATCATCTTGCAAAACGGAATTCTGTGCGCTGGCAGGCACTTCGGGGGCAACGGCCGGCGTACTATCGGAAACAGTGGTATCGGAAACGGGAGCGGGGGTAGCAGTGACCTCGGGCTCAACGGTAACGGGGGTGGCTTGGGGTGTCTGTGGTTGGACAGCCTCAGCCTCTTCTTTCTTGCGGCCGAAACCCAGCCAGGAAAACAAACCTTTTGCCATCTAAAAATACTCACATCAAAGGCTGACTGCTAAGATAGCCGTCCCTTGGCGGGTCGGCATAAAAATGAACCGCCTTATACTACCACTTTATTTTCTGACGATGAAACGCGATGCCCAGAGTGAAATCCAGCCGTAGCAACCCGAGCAAGAGTCCTGCCCCGCAAGGAAAATCGGGCTTTGTAAGAATCATCAGCGGCCAGTGGCGAGGCCGCAAATTGCCGGTCAAGGATGTGGAGGGGCTCAGACCCACCACGGATCGCGTCAAGGAAACCATCTTCAACTGGCTGGCCCCCCATATTCGCGGCACCCGCTGCCTGGATCTGTTTGCCGGCAGCGGCGGACTCGGACTGGAGGCGCTGTCGCGCTATGCCGAGCAGGTGACCCTGATCGAAATGGACAAAGGGGCCGCCGACCAGATCAAGAAGAACCTGACCGCTCTCGGCAGCAGTCAGGGTCAGGTGATCCAGTCAGATGCAGTGAGCTGGCTGCAAGGCCCGGCCACGCCGTTTGATCTGGTGTTCCTCGATCCGCCGTTTCGCCGCGAGCTGCTGCCGCAAGTGTGCGAACTGCTGGAGCAGCGCGGCTGGCTGGCAGCGGACGCCCTCATCTATCTGGAGCGGGAGAAGGAGATGGCCGATCTGGCGCTGCCCGCCAGCTGGCAACTACTCAAGGACAAACAAGCCGGTCAGGTCTGCTATCAACTCTATCTAAGGGAGGTAAACAATGAAGCGAGTCTTTAATCTGTTGGCGATGGGGCTGATATTGTTCTTCTGGTTTGGTGTGCTGATGAGCCTGATTGCCCCGCTGCCCGGCAAACTCAACGGCTTTCTGCCGGTCTGCGGCGTGATCGTCGCCCTGCTGCACTGGCTGCAGGCCAGCATGATCAAGGCAGCTTGCAAACGCTACTTCGCTGTCACCAAGGCCGAGTTTGTCACTGTGCTGATATTTGGCGTGTTTGGCATGGTCGACATTCGTCAGCGCCTGCAAGAGATCGTCAACGCCGCCCAGCGCGGCAATCTCTCGGACAAACCATAAAGAAAAGGGGACGGCGGTAGCCGTCCCCTAGAGTCGTGTCGTCCTGTCCGTAGAACTGCAATGCTCCCTGCAATCCCTGACGTTATCCTAATCCTTTGGAATATCCCCTTTCCAATCCGTTGGCGTGTCCTGCGGCGTTCCTGGCCTGGCAATTCATCCTGAACTGCTTCCCTGTCTCCATCCTGGAGGTGTCCATTACCACGTCCTGTGGGGTTCCTTGCGTCTTCCTGACAGATAACCATCCGGGTTATCTCACTTCATCCTGAAGTATTCCTCTCGCATCCGGCGAGGTCCTGTTCATCCTGAAGAACGAGGTTCCGTTCGTTCTACTCCCATCCCGAGAGTGTCCTGCCGCATCCCGCGGTGTTCCTTTATTCATCCGTAACGATAATCATCCTGATTATCGAGCTCATCCTGAGGTGTTCCTTGTCCACATCCTGCGGACTATTCCATCTTTATGCGCTGCCCTGCATCCTGCCGGACCAGCTCCGTCCTTGTGAGACCAATACTAAGGAAATGCGCCCCCCGAACAAGGGCCATCCGATGATAAAGATCCGATGCAGCTCTCATCCCAAAAAACAAACTTAAAAACTAACCCTTTAATATCAGTTATTTATTTAGTTTCACGGGAAAGTTCGATCATTCTGGCATGGCTTCGCGTACGGCTCAAAGCGCCAGCCTCTTACAGTCGCTATGGCAGATCTCTTACACGGGTTTCGCCCCCAAAAACGGGGCAGGAAAACGGTTCAATCCTGACGTTAAGACTTAAAAATTAGTTGAATAAATATGCTTAAAAAAACCGCAAAAAAAGAGCCGAGACCAGGCTCGACTCTTCAACATTCCAATTTTTTAATCAGCTCAAGCGGTTGGCCGGATTGAGATAGGCCTTGCGCAACGATTCCGGTGCCAGCACCTCCAGTTCACCGCCGATGTTGTTCAACCAGCTGCGAAACTCCGGGGTGTCCTGCACTTCGGTCTCCACCACCACGCTGCGCTTGTCATAGCGGGTCATGCGCGGATTGTTGCCGGGGATCTGGTTATCCACCAGCGACTGGCTGTTGGCATCGATCCGGCCGACGAAGCGGATCGGGCCGCTCACATCCTGATAGCCCTGATCGCGGATCAGCTTCTGGATATTGAAATCCTTCGGCTGGGTGGCGCTGAAGTTGGTCAGCTCCACGTTCTTGATATGGTCAAACGGGATGCCGTAAACCTTGGGATCCAGCTCGGATAGTGTGCAGAGCAGGATCGGCCCGTCCGGCTGATTGAGAATGCCGAGCGGGTTGATACGGTCGTAGCAGAGCCACACGGTGCGCTCTTTGATCACGCGCTGGATCTCGGCACTGAACTTGCGACCACGCCAGAGCGCATCGCGGATCAGGGTGCTGCGACGGATCTCCGGGTTGCCGGCAAACGGGCGCGGTGACTGGTGGACACTCTCCAGCCAGCGTTCGGCCAGTTCACTCTGGCTGTCGCGGATCACCTGGCTCGCCTTGTCGACCAGCGGATTCAATTCAGTCAGTACACTCGCCGGCAACAGTTGGCTCGCCTGATCACTCCAGGTTTTCAGGGCCACCGCCAGCGAGAGCGGCATGATATTGGCAAAGTCGTTGAGGCCGTGGCGCTCGAAGCACCAGCCATGGGGTTTGCTGCGCTCGTCCGAGGTGAGGTCGAACAGTCCCATGCCGGACATCTCCTCCAGGTCCCGTTGCACGGTTCGCAGACTGACATGGATGCCTTCCTCTTCCAGTTTTACCTGAAGTTGGCTGGCGGTCAGCTTGTAAGGGCGGTGCGGGATGCAACGCGCCAAGGTCAGTTGTCGTAACAGCTTCTTACTCATGGTGCATGCCTTCACTGGTTTAGCGTTGACTGTATGCTAGTCGCAACTTGCGACAGTCTATGTCGTAAGTTTTGTAGCGACAACTGTCGCCATTTTCATACAAAACTACGTATATATATGATTGATAAGAAAAAACATGGATAAACACAGCTAACTTGACGTTTTCAGACAAGCTAAGCGTATCGAAGAAAACTAAGTGGAGAGGCAGGCTAACATAGAGGGGCGTAGGATTTTTCTGAATCTATTCTTTTGAGATAGCCGGAGGGAGGCAATCCTCCCTCCCAGCCAAATCACGTCAGCCACGACCAGGCTGACTTGGTGATGGCCGCACCGACCATGTAGCCAAACACCGCCAGTGCCGCCACACCGGCCACCAGCTTCTGACCGCGGGCCGGGCGCTTGAGCGCCATGACACCCAGACCGATATAGAGCACCAGTGCAATCAGCTTGGCCATCAGCCAGGGTTGTTGACCCGGGCTCAACTGCAAGGCCACCGCCAGCAACACACCAAACAGCAGCAGGAAGGTGTCGTTGATATGCGGCAGGATCTTCAGCCACTTCTGCTGCAACCGATCGCTGCCGGCCAGCGCCAGACTCCAGCGATAGATAAAGAGCAGCAGACTGACCAGCGCCAGCGTCATATGCAGGTGTTTGAACATGGGGTAATAGGCAATCATTTTGCTTCCTTGTCGTCGTCGGGTAGCCCGCTGTTCCAGTTGTGGGCATGGATACGCTCCTGCCCCTCCTCGTCGTCTTGCAACAGATCGGAGAGGATCTCCCGGTATTGCAGGCTCTTGTTGATATAAGTGTGTTCGTCGTCCAGATAGTTGACCTGCTCGCGCAACAACCAGTTATCGTGCTGCTTGAAGGTCTGCCCCGCCCGCCAGGCCTGGTTGGCCCGAAAACCGAGCTGGGTCAGGGCTTCCACCCCCAGATCGACTGCCGAGCCCAGGGTTTCCCGGTGAACGCTCTCGACCCCGTGGCGCAGGATCTCGTGGGCGTGGGGCCGATCTAGCGCTCGCGCCAGGATCTTCAGGTGCGGGAAGTGCTTCTGCACCATCTCGATCACCGCCAGCGAGGTAGCCGGATCGTTGATGGAGAGCACCAGCAGCTTCGCCTTGTGCGCCCCGGCGGCATGGAGCAGATCGATCCGGCTGGCATCGCCATAGAAGACCTGATAGCCGTACTTGCGCAGGGTCTCTATCTGGCTGGCATCCTGCTCGAGGATGGTGGTGCCGATGCCGTGACCATGCAGCAGACGCCCCACGATCTGACCGAAGCGGCCGAAGCCTGCGATGATCACCGGATGCTCCACCAGCTCAGGTTGCTCATGCTGCGGTGCGTCGCTCTGGTTACGGTAATCGAACCAGGGCTGGATCACCCGATCGTTGAGGATCAGCAGCAGCGGGGTGAGCGCCATGGAGAGTGCCACCACCAGCGTCAGCAGGGAGATGGTCTCACCGGGCAGCACCCGGTTCTGGGCGGCAAACGAGAAGAGCACAAAGGCAAACTCGCCCCCCTGTGCCAGCGCCAGCGCGAAGGTCCAGCGTTGACTCGGCGAAATGCGGATGATGAAGCCGAGCGCCATCAACACCAGCCATTTAAGCACCATCAGGCCAACCACCAGGGTTGGTATCAGGAAGGGGTGTTCGGCAAACAGCCCGAAGTCGATCCCCGCCCCCACCGACATAAAGAACAGGCCGAGCAGCAAGCCCTTGAACGGCTCTATGTCGGCCTCCAGCTCATGGCGATATTCGCTGTCGGCCAGCACCACCCCGGCGAGAAAAGAGCCGAGAGCGGGCGAGAGCCCCACCGACTCCATCAACACGGCGATAGCGATCACCAGCAGCAGGGCGGCGGCGACGAAGATCTCCCGCATATGGGACTGGGCGATGGCACGAAATACCGGCCGCATCAGATAGTGGCCACCCAGCACTATGCCGGAGATGGCCGCGACCACCAGCAAACCATGTTGCCACCCCGCCAGCTCGGAGCCTCCACTGCTGGCGACCGGCGCCATGGCCAGCAGCGGCAGCAACGCCAGGATAGGAATGACCGCAATATCCTGAAACAGCAGTACCGCAAAGGCGGAGCGACCACTCTCGCTCTGCATCAGCTTGCGCTCCTGCAGGCTCTGCAACACGATGGCGGTGGAAGAGAGCGCAAGAATGAGGCCGATGGCCAGCCCCTGTTGCAGCGGCAGACCGATCAGGTGTGCCACGCCGGTCAGCGCCGCCGTGGTGAGCAGCACCTGCAGGCCGCCGGTGCCGAGGATCGGCCCCTTCAACTGCCACAAGAGGGCCGGACGCAATTCAAGACCGACCAGAAACAGCATCAGTACCACGCCAAACTCGGCGAAGTGCATCACATCCTTCTGTTCCCCCACCAGCCCCAGCAGGAAGGGGCCTATGATGATCCCCGCCAGCAGGTAGCCGAGCACCGAGCCTAGCCCCCAGCGTTTGGCCAGCGGTACCGCGATAACGGCGGCGGAGAGGTAGATAAAGGCATCAAACAGGATCCCGTGGCCCATCAGTCAGCCCTCCGTGTGAACATCAGATCCGGCTCATAAGCTCGGCCAGCAAGCTGCCCGTGTTTCATCAGAGCACCTCCAGCAAGTCGCGCAGATAAGGGCGCCCGGCCAGTTGCTCCGGGGTCAGCTGATCGTCACGCAGGGCGCAAAGCAGCTGGCGGTAGTCCTGCCCACAGCGGCGCAGGGCGGCGGGATCCTTGATCTTGTGAAAGGAGTGGAGCACGAAAGGGGGCAGCCAGTTCATGCCGCACAAGGTGGCCGCCTGCTGAAATGGCAGCAGAAAATCGAGCAGCGGTCGGCTGTTGTAACCCTCGCTGCAGTAGGACTCCGGCGCCCCGCCGGTGGTGATGGCGCTCAGCCACTGCTTGCCCTTGAGGGCGTGGGCTTCAGGGCCGTAGGCATAGCCATACTCCAGCACCAGATCCATCCACTCTTTCATGATCGCCGGGCAGGAGTACCAGTAAAACGGGTGCTGGAAGACGATGATGTCGTGCTCACAGAGCAGCGCCTGCTCCCGCTTCACATCGATAAACATGTCGGGATAGTGCTGATAGAGGTCGTGAACCGTGACCCCCTCCAGCCCCTCAATCGCCTGCAACAGCTGCTTGTTGGCCCGCGAGCTCTGCAGCGCGGGATGGGAAAAAATAACCAGAATGCGTTTCATGACCACATCACCCGAACAAAGCCTTGCGGTGCAAGGCGAGGTAAACAGAAAAGGGGAGTCTGGGGAGCTGCATCGTAAAGGTGCACAGGAGAGCGACCTTATCAGGAAGCGCCATAGCCTGCCAACTCGGGGATCAGCTCCCGCAGCGCCGGATTGAGGGTCTGGTGGGCGGGATAGCAGAGCCCGATCCGGCGAAACATCCGCGGCCCGCTCACCGGCAGGGTACAGAGCCCCGCCTCATCCTCGACCAGCCCGTCCGGCAGAAAACTGATGCCGACCCTCGCCAGCACCAGCGCCATCACCAGCCCCTTGCTCTCGGCCTTTGCCACCAGATTGAGGGTAAGGCGGTCACAGGCCAGCAGGCCGATAGTCTGCTGATGGGCCTCACAGGGTGGGCACTCAATAAAATCATAATGTTGCAGCTCGGCCAGCTCGATCCTTTCGCGACTGGCAAGGGGATGGTCGACCGGCACGCAGAGCACGTAATCCTCCTCCCACAGCGGCAGGAAGATCTCGTCCTCCCGGCGCAAGGCATCCAGCGTCAAACGGCAGTCAGCGGGCGTAGCGTAGTCGGAGAGGGTGAGATCCAGCTCGGGCAGTACCGTCTGTACCCGTTGCAACAACCCCGCCACCCGACGCCGACTCAGGTCGGGCATGATGGCAATATTGAGCCTCGCACGCGTCGCTTTCTGGCGAAACAGCTCCGGCAGACGACGCGCCTCCTCCACCAGCTTGACCGCATGGGGATAGAGATAGTGGGCAGGATCGCGCGCCTCCACCCCCTTCTTGCCGCGAATGAAGAGGCTGTCGCCGAGCGCCTCTTCCAACTGGCGCAGCCCCGCCGAGAGTGAGGGCTGGCTGACGTGGCAGCGTTCGGCCGCCGCCGTGATGTTCTTCTCTTCATAGATGGCGATGAAGAAACGCAGCAGTCGCAAATCCAGCATAAGTCCAACCATAGTTTTTTCAGATGATAACCAGCGGAAAACAATATTTATCACTTATAGATGCAGTGACTATAGTGACCCTGTTCCGCGCTGGCCAGCAGCTTGTTGGCTCAAACCGACTATCGAATCTGAAGGAAACAATCATGTCCAAAGCTCTCGTCGTTATCACCGGTGCCTCTGCCGGGATCGGTGCCGCCATTGCCCGTGCCTTCTCTGCTGCCGGTCATCCGCTGCTGCTGCTGGCCCGCCGGGTCGAGCCGATGCAGGCGCTGAACCTGCCCGATACCCTCTGCATCGGGGTCGATGTGACCGACACCGCCGCCATGAAAGCCGCCGTCCAGCAGGCAGAAGCCAAATTTGGCCCGGTCGGCTGCATGGTCAACAACGCCGGCGTCATGCTGCTGGGTCAGGCCGATGTGCAGGATCCCGCCGAATGGCAGCAGATGCTCAATATCAACGTGATGGGGGTGCTGAACGGCGTCCACGCAGTGCTGGCAGGCATGAAGGAGCGCCGCAGCGGCACCATCATCAACATCAGCTCCATCGCCGGTCGCAAGACCTTCCCGAACCATGCTGCCTACTGCGCCACCAAGTTCGCAGTGCACGCCCTGACCGAGAACATCCGGGAAGAGGTGGCCGATGTCGGCGTGCGGATGGTGACCATTGCCCCGGGTGCGGTCGAGACCGAGCTGCTCAGCCACACCACTGACGAGAGCATCAAGGCCGGTTACCACGACTGGAAAGATCAGATGGGCGGCGTCATTGCGCCGGAAGTAATCGCCGATGCCGTGCTCTACGCCTGGAACCAGCCTGCCAACGTCTGCGTGCGCGAGATCGTGCTGGCGGCGACCCGTCAGCAACCTTAATCCGGGCTGACTGACACCATGGGGAGGGCTTGACCCTCCCCCGGGGCACAGGGTTACCATGTGCCCCTTATTTTTCCGAGTCATTCCATGGTTCTCACCCGTCGCCAACTCGCTCACGCCCGTCGCTGGCTCCCCCTATGGAGCCTGGTGCTGGTGTTGATGTCGTTTGGCAGCCGGGCCGCAACCGACCTCTGTACCCTGACTACCCACTGCAGCCAGAGCGAGCGCACCCTGGAAAAAGCGATGCCCTGCGGCAGCTTTACCACCGCCCTCTCGATGACGCTGGTAGGCAGCGACAGCCTGACGGTCGCCGTGCTGGAGCCGGATACCCCCAACTTCGCCTCCCCCTCTCTCTTTATGCCGGACGCTCCGTGCGAGCGGCTCGAACGTCCCCCACGCCCCCAGATCTGAAACCCATCCCGTATCGGGCATCTTTTCTTTCAATCTGAGGTGAGTGATGTACAAACCCCTGTTACTGGCCATGCTGGCCGGTACCGTCAGCTTTTCGGCTCTCGCGGCCGAGAAGATGACCGTCTACAAATCCAAATATTGTGGCTGCTGCCAAAGCTGGAACGAGCACATGGAGCAGAATGGCTTCGAACTAGAGGTTATCGAAACCGAACAGCTCGGCGCAGTGAAGCAGCAATACGGTATCGCGCCGGAACTGGCCTCTTGCCATACCGGTATCGTAAATGGCTATGTGATCGAGGGGCATGTACCGGCCGCCGATGTGCAGAAGCTGCTCAGGGAAAAACCGGCGATCCGTGGCCTGACCATTCCGGGCATGCCCCAGAGTGCGCCGGGCATGGATATTCCGGGTCATCCCTATGAGGTACTGAGTATCAGCAACGAGGGCGCGACCAACCGCTGGTCGAGCTACCCCGGCTGACGAAAACTGGCCATGAGAGGGCACTCCCATATCATGTGAGGCACACCTGAGCGGACTCTTGCCGCTCATGGCCAGAAAGAGGGCCGCTATCGCGAGATAGCGGCTTTTTTTGATTACATTTCCTGCAATAACAAGGGATTGCTTGCAACCACCGGCAACAAGGGGCAGATTTAACGCCAATTCATGGAGCCGATGCTCAGGTCTACCAACCCTTTCCAGCGCCAAGGATGCGACATGTTTACCTTTTCCCGAGGAGTTCTGCTGCTAGCCTTTCTGACAGTTCTCCCCCCCACTTATGCCAATGAAGAGCCCGCCATGCTGACAAGCGAACATCCAATCCAGCCGCCCGTGGCCGCCAAACATCCCCGCACGCTGAAAAAACACGGGGATACCCGCATCGACAACTACTACTGGCTGCGCGACGACGAGCGGCAGAAGCCCGAGGTATTGGACTATCTCAAGGCCGAGAACGCCTATACCGAGGCCATCCTCAAGCCGACCCAACCCCTGCGCGAACAGCTTTACAAAGAGATGGTCGCCCGCATCCCCCAGCAGGATGAGTCGGTACCCTATGTGAAGAATGGCTACCGCTACCAGACCCGCTATGAGCCGGGCAAGGAGTACGGGATCTATTCGCGCACCAAGCTCGGTGAAGAGCAGGCGAGCCTGCTGCTCGACAGCAACCTGCGGGCTGAAGGGCACGAGTTCTATGCCCTCGGCGCCCTTGAGGTGAGCCGCAACAACCGCTGGCTGGCGGTGGCGGAAGATTTCCTCTCCCGCCGTCAGTACCAGATCCAGTTCCTCGATCTGGAGAGCGGCCAGTGGGCCACCGACAAACTGGAAAATACCTCCGGCAATCTGGTGTGGGCCAACGACAACAAGACCGTCTTCTATGTGCGCAAGCACCCGCAGACCCTGCTGCCCTATCAGGTCTATCGCCACACGCTCGGGACGGATCCGGCCACGGACAAGCTGGTCTACGAGGAGAAGGATGACTCCTTCTACATCAGCCTCTACGCCACCACCTCGGAAGATTTCATCGTCATCGCCCTCTCCAGCACGACTACCGGCGAAGCACGGCTGATCGATGCCAACCAGCCGGAGCACGCCCCCCGCCTGTTCCTGCCCCGTCAGGTGGATCACGAATACAGCCTGGATCACTACCGCGGCCGCTTCTATGTGCGCTCCAACAAGGACGGCAAGAACTTCGGCCTCTACGAGACCAAAGAGAGCCCGGTGGATCGCTGGAAGGCGGTGATTGCCCCCAATCCGGACGTGCTGCTGGAGAGTTACGCCCTGTTCAAGGATTGGCTGGTACTGGAAGAGCGCAACAAGGGGCTGACCCGACTGCGCCAGATCAACTGGCAGAGCGGTGACGAGAAGGAGATCGCCTTCGACGATCCCGCCTATGTCACCTGGCTCGCCTACAACCCGGAGCCGGATACCAGCGCCCTGCGTTATGGCTACTCCTCCATGACCACCCCCGCCTCCACCTATGAGCTGGATATGGCGAGCGGCAAGCGCACCCTGCTCAAGCAGCAACCGGTGGCCGGCTTCAAGGCCGACCAGTACGCCAGCGAGCGGCTCTGGGTAACCGCCCGCGACGGCGTATCGGTGCCGGTGTCGCTGGTCTATCGCAAGGACAAGTTCAAGAAAGAGCAGGCCGATGCGCCCAAGAATCCGCTGCTGGTCTATGGCTATGGATCCTACGGCGCCAGCATGGATCCCGACTTCAGCAGCTCGCGCCTGAGCCTTCTGGACAGAGGCTTTGTCTACGCCATCGCCCATATCCGGGGTGGCGAAGAGCTGGGCCGTCACTGGTACGAAGATGGCAAGTTGCTAAAAAAGCAGAACACCTTCAATGACTTCATCGATGTCACCAAGGCGCTGGTGGAGCAAGGCTACGGTGCCAAGGATCAGGTCTACGCCATGGGCGGCAGCGCCGGTGGTCTGCTGATGGGGGCCGTCATCAATCAGGCGCCCGAACTCTATCGCGGCGTGGTGGCGCAGGTGCCGTTCGTCGATGTGGTCACCACCATGCTGGACGAGTCCATACCCCTTACCACCGGGGAGTATGACGAATGGGGCAACCCGAACCAGAAGCGCTACTACGACTACATGAAGAGCTACAGCCCCTACGATCAGGTGAAGGCGCAAGCCTACCCCAACCTGCTGGTCACCACCGGGCTGCACGACTCGCAAGTGCAGTATTGGGAGCCCGCCAAGTGGGTCGCCAAGCTGCGCGAACTGAAGACAGATGATAACAAGTTGTTACTGAATACCGACATGGACGCCGGCCACGGTGGCAAGTCGGGCCGCTTCAAAGCCTACGAAGATATCGCGCTGGAGTACGCCTTTATCCTGGATCTGGCCACCGCGGCCAACTGATCCAGTATGACCCCGGCCCTTGTCACGCAAGGGCCACATAAGAATCCCACCCTAGTTTTTCCCTCTTCCATTTCCCTTCATATCAAATTAATCTTCGGCTAGAAAATGAATGATCGAGGTCATGTTTCTCAAGATTAAACTCCGTGATTTTGCCATTTCGTTTGATTTATGTTGGGTGAATGTGCTTAATCGGAGTGCTTGCAACTTTTTATTTGGCCCCTCAGGGGCCAATTTATCTTCGACCGACAGGAGGTCGGTAGCCTCACCACAGGATGAGGGTGACCGCCGGAAAAGGGGGCAATCAACTCCCCCGCTTTCGCGCAACGAGAAGAGCGGGCAAGCCCGGCGCAGAACGGGATTGCCATCAATTTATCCGGGGATCGGATAAACAAAATCAAAGAAAAGGGAGAAAAAATGAAAGGATTAACTTTGGCATGCGCCCTGTCGGCGGCTCTGGTCGGTGTTTCATTCGGTGGTCCGGTGCAAGCGCAGGAGCGCTTCGTGACCATAGGCACCGGCGGTCAGACCGGCGTCTACTATGTCGCTGGCCAGTCCATCTGCCGCTTCCTCAATCGCGGCGCCGCCGATCACCAGATCAAGTGCAACGCCCCGGCCAGTGGCGGCGGTGTTGCCAACGTCAACGGCATCCGCAGCGGTGAGTTCAACTTCGGCATCATGCAATCCGACCACCAGTTCAAGGCGATGAAAGGGCTGCCACCGTTCCAGGCCGAAGGAGCCATGGACGATATGCGCGCCGTCTTCTCCCTGCAGAGCGAGGTGTTCACCATCCTGGCTCGCCGCGATGCCAAGATCGCCAGCTTCGACGACCTGAAAGGCAAGCGCGTCAACATCGGCAACCCGGGCTCCGGCCAGCGTGACACCATGGAAGAGATCATGGCGGTCAAAGGCTGGAAGAAGGGTGACTTCGGTCTGGTCTCCGAGCTGAAGCCGGCCGAACAGGCCTCCGCCCTCGGTGACAACAACATCGACGCCATGAGCTACTTCGTCGGTCACCCGAACGGCGCCATTCAGGAAGCTTCCACCACCACAGATGCAGTACTGGTACCTGTGACCGGCGCCGACATCGACAAGCTGCTGGCCGAGAAGAGCTACTACAGCAAGGCCGAGATCCCGGGCGGCATCTACAAGGGCAGCGACAAGCCGACCCCCTCCATCGGTGGCAAAGCGGTGCTCTCCACCAGCGCCAAAACCGATCCGGAAGTGGTCTATCAGCTGGTCAAGTCGGTGTTCGACAACCTGGATCGCTTCAAGCGCCTGCACCCTGCCTTTGCCGACCTGAAAGAGGCCGACATGATCAAGGTGGGTCTCTCTGCACCGCTGCATGAAGGGGCTGCCCGCTACTACAAAGAGCGCGGCTGGATCTGATTGAAGGCCCCGGGGCCTTTGTCACTCTCTTCGACACCCGTCCGCCGCCTGATTGCGGGGGCGGGTGTCGCTCTTGTTGTACTCGTTGGCACAAGTTAACCCTATGCAAGATAAACAACTCTCTACCGAGGAACTGATCGCCCAGGATGTGGGCGCTCGCCTGCCGCTGGGCATCATGGGCTGGCTCATCACCGCGCTGGCGCTGGCCTGGTCCCTGTTCCAGCTCTGGATCGCCTCGCCACTCCCCTTCATGGTGGGGTTTGGCGTACTCAATGACACCGAAACCCGCTCCATTCACCTCACCTTCGCCCTGTTGCTGGCTTTTCTGGTGTTCCCGGCATTTCGCTCCTCGCCGCGGGATCGGGTTCCCCTCGGCGATATCGCCCTCGGTCTGATCGCTGCTGGCGCCGCCTCTTACCTGTTCGTGATGTATGAAGCACTGGCGCTGCGTCCCGGCACCCTCACCACCGCCGATCTGGTGACCGCCTGCATCGGCATTCCGCTGCTGCTGGAAGCGGCGCGCCGCGCCCTGGGGCCGGCACTGGCGGTCATCGCCATCGTCTTTCTGATCTACAGTCTGGCGGGCCCCTGGATGCCGGGACTGCTGGCACACCGCGGGGTAGGTTTCACCGCGCTGGCCAACCACCAGTGGATCACCACCGAAGGGGTGTTTGGCATTGCCCTTGGCGTCTCCACCAGCTTCGTGTTCCTGTTCGTGCTGTTCGGCGCCCTGCTGGAACGGGCCGGTGCCGGTCACTACTTTATCCAGCTCGCCTTCAGCCTGCTCGGCCACCTACGCGGCGGCCCCGCCAAGGCGGCAGTGGTCGCCTCCGGCCTGACCGGTCTGATTTCCGGCTCGTCGATTGCCAACGTGGTGACCACCGGTACCTTCACCATCCCGATGATGAAGAAGGTGGGCTTCAGTTCAGAGAAAGCGGGGGCGGTGGAAGTAGCCTCCTCGGTCAACGGCCAGATCATGCCACCCGTGATGGGGGCTGCGGCTTTCCTGATGGTCGAATACGTGGGCATCCCCTATGTGGAGATCATCAAGCACGCCTTCCTGCCTGCCACCATCTCCTACATAGCGCTGCTCTACATCGTCCATCTGGAGGCGCTGAAACTGGGCATGCAGCCCATCGGCAACCATCAACCCAAACCCTGGCTGCGTCGCCTGACCGGTTTTGCCTTTGGCGCGGCCCTCATCAGCGGCCTGTCACTGGCGGTCTACTATGGCCTCGGCTGGCTCAAACCTGCACTGGGTGACTACGCCCTGCCGGGGATCTCGGTACTGCTGGCTGCCACCTATGTGGCCCTGTTGAAGATCGCCGCCAGCAATGAACCGCTGCCTGCCGAAGATCCCGACAAGCCGCTCACCGAATTGCCCAACACCCGCGCCGTGCTGCTCTCCGGCCTGCACTTCCTGCTGCCGGTGGTGGTACTGGTGTGGTGCCTGATGGTGGAACGCCTCTCGCCGGGGCTGTCGGCCTTCTGGGGGACCGTGATGCTGGTGATCATCCTGCTGACCCAGCGCCCGCTGCTCAACTGGCTGCGCAAGGACGGCAAGCACGACTACGGCACCGTCGCTGACGGCGTGGTGGATCTGCGGGAAGGGCTGGTCGCCGGTGCCCGCAACATGATCGGTATCGGCATTGCCACCGCCACCGCGGGGATTATCGTGGGTGCGGTCTCCCAGACCGGGGTCGGTCTGGTGCTGGCGGATCTGGTGGAGTTCCTCTCCATGGGCAACCTGCTGCTGATGCTGCTGCTCACCGCCCTGTTGAGCCTGATCCTCGGCATGGGGCTGCCCACCACTGCCAACTACATCGTGGTGTCCAGCCTGCTGGCACCAGTGGTGGTGACGCTGGGGCAGCAAAACGGGCTGATCGTGCCACTTATCGCAGTGCACCTGTTCGTATTCTACTTCGGCATCATGGCGGATGTGACGCCGCCGGTGGGACTGGCCTCCTTCGCGGCAGCGGCTGTCTCCAAGGGCGACCCCATCAAGACCGGGATCACGGCGTTTTACTACAGCCTGCGTACCGCAGCGCTGCCGTTCCTGTTTATCTTCAACACCGATCTGCTGCTGATCGACGTGGACTTCGCCCACGGGGTGCTGATCTTCATCGTGGCGACCATCGCCATGCTGATCTTCGCCGCCGCCACTCAGGGCTGGTTCCTGGTGAAGAGCCGCTGGTACGAGAGCGTGCTGCTGTTGCTGGTCGCCTTTACCCTGTTCCGCCCGGGTTTCTGGATGGACATGGTGCACGACCCCTATCGCGAGACCCCGCCTGCCCAGCTGGCCCAAACCATGGGTGAAGTGGAGGCGGAGAGCACCCTGCGGCTGCGGATCCTCGGTGAAGATGCAGTGGGCAAGCCACGCAAGTTCACCCTGCTGGTCGCCGTACCGGATGGGGCAAATGGCGAAGAGCGGCTGGCCAATCTGGGGCTGAGCCTCTATGAGCAAGATGGCAAAACGCTGATCGACAACGTCGCCTTTGGCAGCCCGGCCGCCACCATGGGGCTGGAGTTCGATCAGGAGATCCTCACCGTCAAGGCGCCCACCGATCGCTGGCGCAAGGAGTGGATGTGGATCCCGGGCTTCCTGCTGTTCGGGGTGATCGTCTGGCTGCAGCGTCGCCGCAGCGTCAAGGCCGGTTAATCCGCCAGGCAAATAAGACAGAGGGCCGCGATTGCGGCCCTCTTTTTATGGATATCGATCTCGCTGCAGCGGCGATCAGTGACCCGCCAGCTTCATATTCTCTACCAGCACCGAGCCGGTCTTGAGACTGGAGCGCTCATCCTCGTCACGGCCCACCGCCACGATGTGGCTGAACATCTCGGCCAGATTGCCGGCGATGGTGATCTCCTCGACCGGATAGGCTATCTCGCCATTCTCGACCCAGAAACCGGCGGCGCCGCGGGAGTAGTCGCCATTGACGATATTGACCCCCTGCCCCATCAGCTCGGTCACCAACAGGCCGGTGCCCATCTCTTTCAGCATGCCCTGAAAATCCTGGCCGGTATTGGAAACCTGCCAGTTGTGGATGCCACCAGCGTGACCCGTGGTGGTCAACCCCAGCTTGCGAGCGGAGTAGGAGGTAAGCAGCCAGCTCATCAGCTCGCCGTTACGGATGATATCCATATCGCAGGTACGCACCCCTTCCCCATCAAACGGAGTACTGGCGAGCCCGCCCAGCAGGTGAGGGAACTCCTGAATGGTGAGCCACTCTGGCAGGATCTGCTTGCCCAACTTGTCGAGCAGGAAGCTCGACTTGCGATAGAGGTTGCCCCCGCTGATGGCCATTACCAGATGGCCCCACAGGCCGGAGGCAGTATCGGGGTGGAACAGCACAGGGGCATGGCGGGTAGAAATCTTGCGGGCGCCGAGACGGGAGACGGTACGCTCCACCGCCTCGTCGGCGATGCGCTGCGCGCTCCAGAGCCCGTCGAGGGAACGGCTGGAGGAGTAGCCGTAATCCCGCTGCATGTCGCCATCCTGCTCGCCGATCAGCACGCAGCTAAGGGAGTTACGCGACGCCGCGTAGCCTTTGACGAAGCCGTGGCTGTTACCATAGACCTTGATGCCAAGATGGCTGGAGAAACCGGCACCGTCGGAGTGCTTGATACGGATATCGCGACCCAGAGCGAGTCGTTCGCACTCGATGGCCAGATCGATGCCGCGCTGGGGATCCAGCTCGATTTGGTGACACAGTTGCAGGTCGGGGGCATCCCAGGCCAGCAGCTCGGCGTCCGCCAGACCGGCGCAATCATCCGCCGAGGTGTGGCGGGCAATCTCGATGGCCGCTTCAACGGCGGCACGAATGGCGGGTTTGCTCAGATCGGTGGTCGAGGAAGATCCCTTGCAACCATCGCGATAGACGGCGATGCCGAGGGCGCCATCCTTATTGAATTCAATGCTTTCCAGTTCACAACCCCGGGTGTTCACCGACAACCCGGTCTGCTTGCTGATGGAGACTTCGGCCAGCGAGGCGCCCAGTCCTTTGGCTATCTCCAGGGCTTCGGCAACCACGGCCTCGAGATGGGCTTGATCCTGGCGGATTTGGTCTTGCTGATCCATAACTCACATCTGTATGAAAGAAGGAAAGGGGGGTAAGCATATCAGACCCCTGCGCCCAGCGGGAGAAGCTGGTAACATATCCGCCAAACGTGAATGACAGGAATCAAGAGACCGATGAGTCAATATCAAGACGACAACGAGTTCGAAGACTGGGGCCCCAGCAAGAGCCAGCTCAAGCGCGATGCCGAAGCATTGCAGAAAATGGGGGAAGAGATCGTCTCCCTCAGCCACAGCGAGCTGGAAAAAATCCCGTTGGATGAAGAGCTTGCAGAAGCTGTCGAGCTGGGTCGCAAACTCAAGCCGAAGAAGGATGAGTCCTTCCGTCGCCATCTGCAGTTCATCGGCCGCCTGATGCGCAGCCGCGATATCGAGCCGATTGCCGAAGCGCTCTCCATCATCAAGAACCGTCACTCCACCGTGAATGCGCGCCTGCATCGCCTGGAGCAGTGGCGCGAGCGCCTGATCACCGAAGGTGACAGCGCCCTCAACGAGCTGATGTCCCAGTTCCACGAACTGGATCGCCAGAAGCTGCGCCAGCTGATCCGCTCCGCCAACAAGGAGCGGGAGCTGAACAAGCCGCCGGTCGCCTACCGCGAGATGTACCAGTATCTGCGCGGCGAGATCGAAGACCTGCTGTGATCCCCGAAACACGCCTCCCCTCGGGGAGGCGTGTTTATCTTGATGCCTTTTCCCCTACCCCCTCCCTGTGCGTTTAATATATCCACCACTCTGGTGTTCTTGGCATACATCCCTATCCGTTTTTCCCAGTAAAATCGGCACTAAAGAACCATTCAAAACTATGGCATTAACAATCTTGCATCATTTTGTTTGACATATTGAACAGCCTTGGCAGACTGGGGAGAGGATCCAGGCTGTCGCTGCCGAGGCTGACCGACGATTCGATTCTGCCACCCGGTAAGACGCGGGATCCCATGACCATACCTTGAGGCATGCCCTTGCCCAGCCGATGTGCAAGGGTCTGCCCAAGGTGCAGGATGAGACTTCAACGCCAGGGATAATCAGGGTGTTCTATGCCAAATTCCATACTCGTCACCAACCGTAAACCCGTCGTGCTGATGACCATGGGGGCCCAGCCCCGCAACGGCCACGCCTATCAGGTAATGACCCACAAATACATCATGCCGCTGGTCGAGATCAGTGGCTGTGTCCCGCTGCTGGTGCCCACCTGCTGTGGCACCTCCGATCTGGAGCAGTATCTGGATCTGGCTGACGGCATCTATCTGAGCGGCGCCGGCTCCAACATCGATCCGGCGCTTTACGGACAGGAGAACCTCACCCCGGAGAAACAGCAGGACAGGGATCGCGACCTGTTCGATCTGCCCCTCATTAAGGGAGCCCTCGCCCGTGGCTTGCCGATCCTCGGGATCTGTCGCGGCATGCAGGAGATCAACGTGGCACTGGGCGGCGATATCCACCAGAAGGTCTACACCGAACCGGGTTATGACGATCATCGGGAAGATGCCGACGATCCGGTCGACGAACAGTATGGGCCAAGCCATCAGATTGAGCTGCTGCCGGGCAGCTGGTTTGCCGAACTGATGGGGGCTGAACAGATACCGGTCAACTCCCTGCATGGACAGGGGCTAAACCGTCTTGGTGATGGCCTAGAGCCGCTGGCCCATGCCGAAGATGGACTGATCGAGGCCATCCATGCCCCTACCCTCTCCCCTTTCCTGCTAGCAGTACAGTGGCACCCGGAGTGGAAAGCCAGCGAGAATCCCCACTCCATCAAGATCTTCCAGGCCTTTGGTGACGCCTGCCGACGCCGTCAGAGAGATAATCGTTAACGCTTATTCACCAAATCCTCGCGCCTTGAGCTTGGGCAATCCGCCCCGCTCGGGGCGCAGGGTACGGCAAATATCCATCCCCTTGAGCCCACGCTGGATATGGTCAGGCGAATGGCCAAACACCATGCCGTTGCTGCGGTAGAGGTTGTTGTCATCCAGCTCGAACTTCTCGCCGCCGATCAGCAACTGCTCGCGGCCATTGACCGTATCACCCCGTTTGATGGGCACCTTCATATCGCTCAGCACCTCGCCGGTGGCACACCCCTCGCGCCAGCGCGCCTCGCTGGAGAAGGGGGTAATAGCTATTTCACGCCAGGAGCCATCCCGGAATTCGACCCGATACTTCTCGACCAGCAGATCGCAGCCAGCCAGTGGCAACAGGGCCATCAAACAGATGATTTTCTTTGAAAATTTCACTCAATCGCACTCCTTTGCCCGGTTCTGCACAGGATAAATAAATTGCTGCCCCAACGCACCATTTCCCCGTGCCGGAACGGCTATGCTGGAAATAAAACCATCACAAGGGGCCGTCATGTTCAGCGACAACCTCACTGCGCTACCCACACTGATATGGATCCGCGAACACCCGTTCTGGACCCTGCTCACACTCTCTCTGATGCTGCTCCACTTCTGGCGCCGCCCCGGGCAACGACGGGAGCTGCTCTCCGAGCTCAGCTTCGTGATGATAAGCACTGTCGTGATCCTGCTGATCCAGTTGGAAGGGGGCTGGTTCAAACTGCCGCTGCCCCATCAATTGCTGATCGAGATCTCCACCCTGCTGGCGGGCCTGATATTGGTAAAAGTGTGGGGGATACTGCTGTTCGAATTTCTTCTGCCCCTCTGCCAGATCCGCATCCCGCGGATCATCGCCGACATCGTCATCACCATCGGCTATATCGGCTGGGGTCTGTTTCGCCTCTACGCCTCCGGCATGGCGCTCGGGGAGATAGTCACCACCTCGGCGGTGATCACCGCGGTCATCGCCTTCGCCATGCAGGATACTTTGGGCAATCTGCTGGCCGGGGTCTCCATTCAGCTCGACAACTCCATCGCCATCGGGGACTGGCTGCAAGTGGACACCACCCAGGGCCGGGTAGTGGAGATCAACTGGCGTGCCACCACCATCGAGACCCGCAACTGGGAAACTGTGGTCATCCCCAACAGTCATCTGCTCAAACAGCGCTTCACCGTGCTCGGGCGTCGCCGTGGCGAGCCGCTGCAGTGGCGACGCTGGGTCTGGTTCGATCTGACCCTGGATACCCTGCCGACCCAGATCATCGCCCTGATCGAGAAATCCCTGCGAGAGACCAAGCTCCCCTGCGTCGCCAAGCATCCGCAACCGGATTGCCTGCTGATGAATGTCGAGGGGGGGATTGCCCGTTATGCGGTGCGCTACTGGCTGACCGATCTGGCTCGCGACGATCCGACCGACTCCATGGTACGCAGCCTGATCGATGCCGCCCTGCGTCGCAACGATCGCCGCCTCACCCCACCGATCTTCAATGTCTTTATGGCCAAGGAGAAGCAGCACCTGGATGCCCGCCACAAACGCCACACGGTCGAACGCACCGCGACCCTGCGCAAGCTGCCGCTGTTTGCCATGTTGCAGGAGGATGAGCTGATCAGACTGGCGGACCAGGTGAAGTTTGCCCCCTTTGTCAGCGGTGACATCATGCTGGAGCAGGGAGAGGTCTCCAGCTGGCTGTTCGTACTGGTCAAAGGTGAAGCCGAGATGCTGATTAATCTGGAAGGGAAAGAGTTGAAACTCGGCACTCTCGGCGCAGGTGACTTCTTCGGGGAACTGAGCCTGCTCACCGGTGAACCCAGTACCTTCACCGTGCGGGCGGTAGCCACCGTCGAAACCTATCGCATCAATCAGAGCATGTTCCAGGAGCTGGTCGCCCAACGCGAGTCACTGGTCGAGCCCCTCTACCGGGTGCTGAGTGACCGTCAACAAGAGCAACAGGCACTGCTGGAACGAGAGGCGGAGTCAATGAAACGGCCACCACAACAGCTTGATCTGCTTGATAAACTGATGAAGCTGTTCGGCGGCAGATGACGTAGCATGGCATCTTGTTGAGGACGTGAAGAGAGAACAGCAGCCATGTTACTGACAACCCTGGCCCTTGCCACCAGCCTGCAATTTGATTGTCCCGCCACCATCGAGACTCGCCAGCGGCTGCTGACCCCGCAGCAGGGCTGGCAGGCGTTCACCCGCAATGACGATGGCAAACCGGACGAAACCCTCAGTCACCGGCTCGATAATCTGGCCCTGTTCGATGGAGATCCTGCCGAACTGGCCCAACTCAAACCGGATAATGGCGACAGCGACGAGCTCCACTACTGGAGCCAGCTCGATAGCAGCCTGCGCCCGCTCTATCTGGTCTGCCGCTATCAGAACAGCGCCATCACCCTGCAGCAGGCGCTGCCCGTCGGCATCAGCTACTGCCGCGTCAACCAGCGCGATCGCAACACCCTGCTCGGGTTGATTTGTCGCAAATAGCGGGCGTAACCCCTTGCCATATATCGCTATTCGCTGACAGCCATTACCGCCTGAGCGTGGCCACCCGCCAGCGCCATCAGAGCAGCAGCTCGGCCAGCTCCTCCAGTGCCGTCAGCTCCACGTCCGGCAACAGTTGCAGCTGTTGCCACGGTTGCTGCCGTTCGTTGAGCCAGGCGGCGCGAAAGCCATGCAGACGGGCACCCAGTACATCGGTCTCGGGATGATCCCCCACATGGAGGATCCGCTGCGCAGGCAGCTTGAGGGCACTGCGGGTCTGCTCAAACATATCCGGCGCCGGTTTCATCCTGACGCCCGCCCCCGCCTTGCAGACCAGCGTGAAGTAGCGATCCAGCCCGGCCTGAAGCAGATCCAGATTGCCGTTGGTGATGACCACCAGCGGGTAGCGTTCGGCCAATCTGGCCAGCAGCTGATGAGTGGACTCACTCACATCGATCTTCGAGCGCTCTGCCAGAAACGCAGCAAAGACCTGCTCCGCCTCGCGACTGGCCTGCTGGTCGGCCATCCCCCCCTCGACCATGGCGGCGCGGATGGTCTGCTGGCGCGCCAGGCTGACATCGTGGCGCAGCCCGGGGTTGGCCAGCAACACAGCGCGTTTTAGCTCCAGCCAGCGTGGCTTGTCGAGCATGGCTGTCGCCAGATATTCGCTGCGCAGATGGCTCAACATCCACTGCTCGGCCCGCACGATGGCGGGGCCGTTGTCATAGAGGGTGTCATCGAGGTCAAACGAGATGGCAGCAACCGGCTGCCAGCGGCGATAGAAGTGCATGGACTATCCTCTGCAACGGGGCTCAGGGCCCGTTATTCATCGTCCTGCGCATCCGGGTCACGCTTGGCCCTGGGGTGGGCGCTGTCGTAAACCTTGGCCAGATGCTGGAAGTCGAGGTGGGTATAGATCTGGGTGGTGGAGAGGTCGGCATGTCCCAGCAGCTCCTGAACCGCCCGGAGATCGCCGGAAGACTCCAGCATATGGGTGGCGAAGCTGTGGCGCAGCTTGTGGGGATGGACGTGGGAGTTAAGCGCCTGCTTGTTGCCCCAGCCATCGAGGCGGGCCTGCACCGAGCGCGCCGACAGCCGCTGCTTGCGGTTGGAGACAAACAGCGCCTCGCTCTCATCCCCGGCCAGCAGCGGGCGCACCTTGAGCCACTTCTGCAGCCACTCGACCGCCATCCGGCCGATGGGCAGCACCCGCTCCCGCGAGCCCTTGCCGGTCACCTTGAGCTGGCGGTCGTCGAGCTTCAGATCCACCAGATTGATCCCCACCAGCTCGGCCAGACGCAGCCCTGAAGAGTACATCAGCTCCATGATGGCGCGATCCCGCACCGCCAGCGGATCCTGCTCGTCGGTAATGTTGAGCAGCTGGTGCATCTCGTCCACATCGAGGTTTTTCGGCAGCGGCCGCCCCTGTTTGGGGGTGACGATACCGCGAGCCGGATTGGCGGTGAGCCGCCCCTGCCGCACCTGCCAGTCGCAAAAGCTGCGCAGGGCCGAGACCTTGGTGGAAAGGGAACGAGGAGCAAGGCCCCCCTTGTGCATCCGGGTCACCAGAGTGCGCACCTGACTCGCCTCGAGCCGACCCCAATCAGTGAGCCCGAGGGCCACCAGCTCGGCGGTCATCGCCTCCAGATGGGCTTGATAGTTATTGCGGGTATGAGGGCTGAGCTGACGCTCGACCCTCAGGTATTCGATAAAGGCCGCCAGCTCGTCCGCCAGTGCCGCAGGCAGTGGCGGTGCGATGACGGGTGCTTTGGCAGGCGCCTTGGCCGGTGTTCTAGCCATGAGTCAACTCGGGCAGACGCAGTTGCAGCAGGCGCCCCAGTTGGCCCAGCAGCAGGGTGTCGTTGTGGGGAGTAAAGTGGCCGGGATCCGAGCTGGCGAAGGCCAGCACACCGAGATCGCCGAGCCGCATCAGGGCCACCGAGTTGACCAGCACATCATGGCCAAACAGCGCCTGCTTCTCGCTCTGGCTCAGGCGGCCAAAGTAGTAATCCTGCCCCGGCAGACGCTGACCCAGCAGGGATTCGAGCTGCTTGCCCTGCGCCAGAAAGCGCTGCTCGGGCCCGCTCAGGGCAAACTTCTTGGGATTGAGCCAGAGCCGCAGCCCGGTCAGGCGCAGCCGCTGGACAAAGGCCTTGCCCATCACGGCACTTACCTCGAACAGGGTCTGGCAGCCGTACAGCTCGCCGTAGAGATCGGCATAGACCCGGAAGATCCGCTCGTTTTCGCTGGCGATCCCCATCAATTCGGTGATCTCCTGCTCCAGCTGTTCGATCCGCTCGCGCTGACGCTCCAGCTGGCGCTCGACCAGCGAGACCGACCCTTTGCGTTCATGGGGAATGCGGATCCGGTCCAGCACGGCGGCATGGCGTTGGAAAAACTCGGGATAACGGGCCAGGTACTCCAGCACAGTGGCTTCATCCACCGATTGCTCCTGCCGTTTGAGTTCGCTCATAAATTGGTTGATCCATCAGAGAAATGGGGCTCGCTGCCCCGACATCATGGGCAAAGGGGGCCAGCGCCCCCCGTACCTGAACCTTTATCGGCTAAACCTCTATCTGGCCGTCAAACACATGCTCGGCGGGGCCTGTCATGTAGACCGGCTGGCCCGGCCCCTTCCAGGCGATGGTCAGCTTGCCGCCCGGCAGACTGACGGTGACCCGCTCCTTGAGCTTGCCCTGACTGATGCCAATCACCGCCGCCGCACAGGCACCGGTGCCGCAGGCCAGGGTCTCGCCACAGCCTCGCTCGAATACACGCAGTTTGATCTCGGTGGCGTTGACCATCTCCATGAAGCCGACGTTGACCCGCTCGGGAAAACGCTCGTGGCGCTCCATGATGGCACCCAGCGTTTCGACCGGCGCATCGGCGACCGAAGGCACTTCGATGACGCAGTGGGGATTGCCCATGGAGACCACGCCACACATCACGGTATGCTCCTGCGCCCGCAACAGATAGGTTTTCTCTGCCTTCTGGGCCCGGAACGGGATCTTGCCCGGCTCAAACTGGGGAACACCCATGTTGACCGTGACCTGGTTCTCCCCCTCCAGCTGCAACACGATGCGACCCCGGGCGGTGCTGACCGCGATGCGATCCCGGTTTATCAGCCCCTTGAGACGCACGAAACGGGCAAAACAGCGGGCACCGTTGCCACACTGCTCCACCTCGCTGCCATCGGCATTGAAAATGCGATAGTGAAAGTCGAGTTCAGGGTCATAGGGCGGCTCCACCAGCAGCAGCTGGTCAAAGCCGATCCCGAAGTGGCGATCTGCCAGCTTCTTGATGACGTCATTGCTGAAAAATACCTTCTGGGTGACGCCATCCACCACCATGAAGTCGTTGCCCAAGCCATGCATCTTGGAAAAATCTATCAACATCGTGCATTCCTGTGCTGTTAGGGCTGTAAAAACTCACCGTCAACCGTTATGAAATCATTGTCCCAGCCTGCGCCATCAGGGCAGCAGGTGCTCACCGCGCCAGAGATCGGCCAACTGCTCACGCTCGCGGATCAGGTGCGCCTTGGCACCATCCACCAGCACTTCGGCTGCGCGCGGACGGGTGTTGTAGTTGGATGACATGGTAAAGCCGTAGGCTCCGGCCGAACGCACCGCCAGCAGGGAGCCCTCGGCAATGGCCAGGGTGCGCTCCTTGCCGAGGAAGTCGCCGGTCTCGCACACCGGGCCCACCACGTCATAGAGCGCGGGAGCATGGCCGGCACGGCTATCCACCTCGATGATGTTCATCCAGGCGCCGTAGAGCGAAGGGCGCAGCATGTCGTTCATGCCGGCATCGATCAGCGCGAAGTTGCGGGTCTCGCCCGGCTTCAGGTACTCGACCCGGGTCAGCAGCACGCCGGCATTGGCGACGATGGCGCGGCCCGGCTCGAACAGCAGGGTCAGATCCCGGCCCGCCAGCTTCTGCTTCAGCGCTTCGGCGTACTCGGTCGGATGGGGCGGCTGCTCGGAACCGTAGTTGACCCCCAGACCCCCCCCCACGTCCAGATGATGGATATGAATGCCTTCCGCTGCCAGACCGTCGATCAGCCGCAGCAACTTGTCAGCCGCTTCCATAAAGGGATTCAATTCAGTGAGTTGCGAGCCGATATGGCAATCCACCCCGACGATCTCGATGTTCGCCATCGCGGCCGCCTTGCGATAGATGGCTGGCGCCAGCTCGATGGGAATGCCGAACTTGTTCTGCTTGAGGCCGGTGGATATATAGGGGTGAGTACCGGCATCGATATCCGGATTGACCCGCACCGAGACGCGAGCCTTCTTGCCCATGCTGCCCGCCACCCGATTGAGGCGCTCCAGCTCGGCTTCCGACTCCAGATTGAAGCAGAGGATCTCTTTATCCAGCGCGAGGCGCATCTCCGCTTCACTCTTGGCGACCCCGGAGAAGACCACTTTGGCCGGATCACCGCCCGCCGCCAGTACCCGCGACAGCTCGCCACCTGAGACGATGTCAAACCCCGAGCCCAGACGGGCCAGCAGGTTGAGCAGCGCCAGGTTAGAGTTGGCCTTCACCGCATAGCAGATCAGATGGGGAATATCGCCAGCGGCCTTGTCGAAGGCGTGCCAGTGGCGCTCGAGGGTCGCACGGGAGTAGACGTAAAGCGGGGTACCGTACTGCTCGGCAAGCTGTTGCAGCGGGGTTTGCTCGGCCTGAAGCTGGCCGTCGGCGTCGTAGTTAAAGTGATCCAAGGGGGCGGTTCCTTCCTAGAATGGGTGCGGCATTAGTGCGGCGCGGCCTCGGTGGCAGCCTCAGTGGTCGCAGGCGGCGCTGCTTGCGGTGTACTCTGGCTCTGTGGCTGCTCGGGGGGCGGCATATAGAGCGGCCCCTTCAGACCGCACGCGGCCAACCCGAGGGACAGAAGAGTGGCAAGCAGACACTTGGTGAACTGGGTGATCATAATGGTTCGCTGCGAAAAAATTTTTGGCCCTCTATAATCGCACTCACATTGTTAAAAGCAACAGGATAAACCGATGAAGGATCACGAGTATCACGCCCTGACCGACGCCTTTTTCCAATATGTGGAAGACACGCTCGACGAGGGGTATCCGGATATCGACTGCGAACGCAGCGGCGGCGTATTGACCCTCTCTTTCGAGAACAAGACCAAGGTCATCATCAACAAGCAGGAGCCACTGCACCAGATTTGGGTCGCCACCCGCGAGAACGGCTTCCACTTCGAACTGCAGGGTGACACCTGGATCGACAACCGCTTCGGCCACGAGCTCAAGGCGCTGTTAAGCCAATCCTGCACCGCCCAGGCGGGCGAAGAGGTAGTGTTCCCATGATTGACCTGCACCCGCAGGGCGCCCGTCATGCGGTGATCTGGCTGCATGGGCTGGGTGATTCCGGCGCCGGTCTCGCCCCGCTGGTGGAGGCGCTGGATCTGCCCGCCGAGCTACCGGTGCGTCACCTGCTGCCGGATGCCCCCGAGCGCCCCATCACTATCAACATGGGCTACAAGATGCGCGGCTGGTACGACATCAAGAGCTTCGAGGATCCCGCCGAGCGGGCAGTGGAGTCCCATGTCCGTGAATCAGCCGACCAGATTGCCGCATTGCTGGATCAGCTGGTGGCCGACGGGTTTGCCCCCGAGCATATCGTGCTGGCAGGTTTCTCTCAGGGCGGGGTAATTGCCTCCTTCACCGCGCTGCGCTATCAGGCAACGCTGGCGGGCCTGCTCTGCATGTCTACCTATCTGGCAGCTCCCGACAAATTGCTCGGCGAGATGAGCGAGGCTGCTCGCACCCTGCCCATCTGCTACATGCACGGCATCTATGACGATGTGGTGAGCCTGTCGCTCGGTTGGGATGCCAAGAACCGGCTTGAAGCTGCCGGGCTCGCCCCCGAGTGGCACGAGTACCCGATGCGTCACGAGATCTGCCGCCCGCAGCTCGGCGACATTCGCAGCTGGCTGCTGGCCCGCCTCGGCGCCTGAGCAACCGCAAAAGCAAACGGCCTGCATCTGCAGGCCGTTTTTATGGCGACTTACCCTCGCGGGTCACCCGACATCACGAGTGGGTGACACCTGCTCACGCGGAGCTCCCTGGCTGCGATAGGGGATCACTGCCAGCTCGCTCCCCTGCTGCACTATCTCGTAGTACTGGGGCAGGTTGAAGTTGATGAACTGACCATCATCGCTGAACCGCTCGTGGTTGGAGGTGTAGAAGCGGTTGACCCCCGCCACCAGCTCATCCTTGTTGCCGGCAAAGTGCTGGTAGATCTCCACCCGGTTCGCCTCATCGAGGATGTAGATGTTGGTGCCCGCATCCCGGGTATCGAAGAAGAACTGCACCAACCCTTCGCTGGCGTAGGCATCAACGATGCTCGGCAGATGCTGGCTGTGGGTCTTGTCGAGCCGCAGCGGCAGGTGATCCAGCTTGTTGTGGGAGATGTGACGGTAAAAATCGATGGCGTTCTCCAGCTTCTTCACCGACACCCCGCGCCGCTCGAAGAAGATGCCGTACTTCTCGCGGCCAAGGGCCATGGTCTTGACCAGCTGCTGCTTGTCGCGGGCAAGGCGCAGATCGATACACTCCGCCACCAGCTTCTGGAAACGGGAGCGCACCAGAGATCGGAAGTGCTGGCTATAGCAGAACACCTCGATCATCTCGGGGGCGGCGGCATCCTGATGCATCTTGCCGAGGATGGTGGTGAGGGCATCGACCACAGCTTCATCCCCCTGGAAGTGCAGAGTACGGATCTCGCTCCAGGAGTTGCGATAGACCAGATCCACCGAACCGACCAGACACTCCTGATTGCGACCGAACGAGAAGACATCCACTGTATTGGCGTCAAATTCGATCACCTGACCGACCCAGTGGCTGGTCGGGTCCATCTCCAGGTTGAGGAAGATGGAGAGCTGACGGATCTCGCACGGCCGACTGAGCGCCAGGTTGGTGGCCAGCGGGTACTTCTCGGGGAAGCAGCCGGAGAGATCGCGGCAGAACTGGTGCAGATTGTCGATGTGCAGATCCGAGCCCTGATTGAACAGGTGCACCCGCGACTGGGGGGTCAGCAGATCGTTGAAGTAGGCCCAGGAGACCAGCTTGCTGATGTAGCCGTTGAACTCGAGCGGCGCGCGACCAATGATGTCCACCGGCTCCAGCGAATGTTTGTAGAGATACCAGCCGGCGCGGTTGAGGCGACCGTGGGGCACCTGCACGAAGCTAAGGTCGGGCTCGCTCAGATCCGGCGCGATCTTGAGGTTCACCCGCTGCACCTTGCCCGGCAGGCTCTCGAACGCGGCGTATAGTTTACGCGACAGGATGCCGATATCTTCCGGGTTGATCGACTCGCTGATGTTGTTGCGACGGGCGAACTGGATCAGGTTGCGGTAGCTCTGCATCAGGGCCTCCAGCAACTCGGCATGGGCGATCTTCACCTCCTCGACCTTCCACTCGTGGCGATGATCGAGGTGGTACAGTTTATCCTGGCTCCAACCCCAGTAGGAGACCAGTTGGCTCATCTGCTCGCGGCGCCACTCGGGAGAGTGATCATCCTTGGGATGACTGAGGCCATCGCACACCTTGAGGTAGAAGCAGCGGCGTACCAGATCGAGTCGCGCCATGTCGCCGATGGACTTGAGGTAATTGGTCACCTTGTCCAGCATCAGACAATAGTTGTCGAGCCGGTAGTGCATCCCCTCGTTGTGCTGAAACCAGTCGCGGCTGATCATCGATAGCAACCGGGTGTTGGGGTACTCGTGGGAATAAGCCTCCATCAGCACCGACTTGAGCACCGCCTTATAGGGGGAATCGATCCCCTTGTAGAGCTGCCACAGGGCAGAGCCGAAATACTCCTCCGCCGGAATCCGGTCAAAACTGCCGAGATCGAGCCAGTCATCCTGCCTGAGCTTGCCACTCTCGAACAACCCGTTCACATAGTCGTCGTAGTGATCATCACACTCGACAGGAACCAGATACCAGATGAGTCGCTTACCGGCGATGCGCATGGCGCTGCGGTAGAACTCGTCAAGCAGCAGCAGGTGCTGGGCGCTGCCACAGCTCTCTCCCTGCATCTCGGCATCGTTGGTCTGGCGGAACTTGTCTTCGGGGATCAGGAAGAAGTTGAGGTCGACCCCGCGCTGCTCCGCCCACTTGGAGAGCAACCGGCACTTCTGCTCCAGCAGGGCGAGCCGCTCCTGCGACAAGCCAGCCACGTGGCAAACCCAGATATCGAGATCGGAGTGACAGCACTGGCCGATGGAGGAGGTGCTGCCCATGGAGTAGAGCCCCTGAATGGCTCGATCATGGGTTGCTAGGCCGCTCTGACAGTTGGCGTTGCGACAGAGGTCATCGATAAAGGCTTGCTGCTCGGCGCTGGCGCTGAAGCTCCAGATGCCATGAGGAACATCACCGGAGACATAACCGGGGAGCAGGGGGTGATTGAAGTGCAGCATGACGGGCAGCAGTTGGAATACCTGCTGCCCGTAGCGACTCATGAGACCTAACGCCCGTTGCGTCTTGAGACGGGTAATGTCGTCATAACGCGCAACCAGCGTATCGATGTGTTCCTGCAATGCCCTGCCTATCACCTAAGTGAAAATGACGCACCAAAAGAGGGATACGTCAAAAAAGTGTGATCATGTTAACAATGCAAACAGCGGTGGTAAACAAGCCTTCAGCTAAACGTCAGATTATTTCTGGTATGACCACATCAAGTATCAGGGGAAATCATTAAATTCCAATGCATTCAATGAATTAATCAAGGCCGCTTGCTTAATGAAAATCATTTTCAGCATGCATTTTTGAGCTTGGCCCCGCTTTTGCCGGCTCCGCCATGAAAGCCCGGGCAAAGGGTGGTAATATCGATTTCCTTCTAAAAATGAAACAACTGATTGATATGGCAGCCCGAACCCTGAAAATTGCCACTCGCAAGAGCCCTCTGGCCCTGTGGCAGGCCAACTTTGTCAAAGACCGGCTCGAAGCCCTGCACCCGCAGTTGCAGGTCGAACTGGTGCCCATGAGCACTCAGGGTGACAAGATCCTCGATACCCCGCTGGCCAAGGTCGGTGGCAAGGGGTTGTTCGTCAAGGAGCTGGAGACCGCCATGCTGGAAGGACGGGCCGATATCGCTGTTCACTCCATGAAAGACGTGCCGGTGGAGTTCCCCGAGGGGCTCGGTCTGCACACTATCTGCGAGCGGGAAGATCCCCGCGACGCCTTTGTCTCCAACCGCTTCAAAACCATTGCCGAACTGCCGCAAGGGGCCGTGGTCGGCACCTCGAGCCTGCGCCGCCAGTGCCAGCTGCGCGCCGCCCGCCCGGATCTGGTGATCCGCGACCTGCGCGGCAACGTCAACACTCGCCTCGCCAAGCTGGATGCCGGTGAGTACGACGCCATCATCCTCGCCGCCGCCGGTCTGAAACGACTGGAGATGGCGCATCGCATCACCGCTTTTATCGAGCCGGAACAGAGCCTGCCCGCCAACGGTCAAGGCGCCGTCGGCATCGAATGCCGCCTCGACGATACTGAGCTGCACGCTCTGCTGGCGCCGCTGGAGCACGCCGAGACCCGCGCCAGGGTGCTGACCGAGCGCGCCATGAACCGCGCTCTGCAAGGGGGATGTCAGGTCCCCATCGGTGCTTACGCACTAGTCGAAGGCGAGCAGATCTGGCTGCGCGGTCTGGTGGGCAGTCCCGATGGCAACCAGGTGATCCGTGACGAGATCCGCGGTCCGCTGGCCGATGGTGAGGCCCTCGGCGAACAACTGGCCCAGCGCCTGCTGGCCGCCGGTGCCGACGAGATCCTCGCCGAGGTCTACCGCGCATGACCCCGCTGGTGGTGCGTCCGGCCATTCAGGCCGCCGAGCTGGTGCAGTTGCTGCGCCAGCACGGCCATGCACCACTCTGCTGCCCGCTGCTGGAAACCGTGGCGGGCAGTGAACTCCCTCTCCTGCCCGACCTGCTGCGCAGTGCCGACGTGGTTATCGCCGTCAGCATCCATGCCGTTCATTTTGCACACGATTTTCTGTTGCAAACTGGTCAGACCTGGCCACATATTGAGTACTTTGCGGTGGGTCAGGCCAGCGCAGATGCGTTTGCCACCATCGGCATCACGGCAAGCTGCCCGGATGACCCGCGCAGCGAAGGGCTGCTGGCCCTGCCCGCCCTGCAGCAGGTAGCAGGCAAACGGGTACTGATCCTGCGCGGTAATGGCGGGCGGGATCTCATCGCCAGCACGCTGGCCTCACGCGGTGCTCTGGTGCACTATTGTGCGGCCTATGAACGCCACTACCCCGAGCTAGACGGGGACAGATTGACCCACCACTGGCAGGCAGCGGGGCTGGACAGCCTGCTTATTACCAGTGGTGAACTGCTGCAACGGCTGCTGGAGCTGGTTCCCGACCACCAGCGGCCCTGGCTTTTTGACCGCCTGCTGGTGGTCCCCAGCCCGCGCGTGGCCGAGATGGCCAGTGCTGCGGGCTTTATCCATATCACGATTGCCCAAGGTGCATCCAACCAGGCCCTGACGGCCGCACTGGAACTGAGGAAGATGGAATGACAGAACAACAAGAATCCCAGGTCAAACCCCAGCCGACCGCTGCGGTCAATGGCAGCAAGAGCCGCTCCGGTGCCGTACTGGGAGGGGTCGCCATCCTGCTGGCCCTTGGCCTGACCGGCGGTCTCTATCTGCACGGTCACAAGAATGCCGTGGCCCAGCAAGCCGAACTGGCCCAGCTCAAGCAGCAGCTGGCGAGCGCCCTGAGCAAGATCGACCAGACCAGCAGCAAGGATGCCGAGCAGCTGGCCGCGCTGGATCAAACCCAGCAGCGGCTGCAAGGGGAGATGCAGGGTCTGCAGAACCGGGTACTGGATCTCAACGATAAACGCCCCAACGACTGGATGCTGGCCGAATCCGAGTATCTGGTTCGGATGGCGGGTCGCAAACTGTGGCTGGAGCATGACCTCGTCTCCGCCATCACATTGCTCGGCAATGCCGACGAGCGGATCGCCGCCCTCAACGACCCCAGCCTGATGCCGATCCGCAAGGCGCTGGCCGAGGATATCGCCAAGCTCAAGGGGATGCCGCGCATCGACCGCGAGGGACTGACCCTCAAGCTGGCGGCACTGTCCGACCAGATCGAGCTGCTGCCCCTCTCCACCGTCAGCATGCCGGAAGCCAAGGCCGAGCCGGATCAAGCGGTCAGCACCAATCCAGATGAGTGGGAGAGCAATCTGAAGAAGAACTGGGTCAAGTTCACCGAGAACTTCGTCACCATCCGTCGCCGCGATGGCGCGGTCGAGGCGCTGCTCTCGCCGCAGCAGGAGATCTTCCTGCGTGAAAACCTCAAAACCAAGCTGTTGCAGGCCCAGCTCTCCGTCTATCGCGAGCAGCAGGCGCTCTACGAAGACAGCTTGGACAAGGCCCAGCGCTGGCTGACCCAATATTTCGACACCGACAACAGCGCCACCCGCTACATGCAGGGCGAGATCGACAAGCTAAAGGGTGAGCAGATCCAGATCGACTATCCGGCCCAGTTCAAGACCCAGGCCATGCTGGAGCAGGTGCTGACCGAACGCCTGCAACGCATTCTGGCCAGCAGCTGAGGAGGGCACCATGATCCGTATAATCATTCTGGTTGCCGTGATGGTCGCAGGGCTGATCTTTGGCCCGCAAGCCTCCGGTAACAAGGGCTATGTGCTGATTGCCCTGGGCAATTACACCATCGAATCTTCCGTCACCAGCGCGGTGATCCTGGCCGTGCTGTTCTACGGCGCCCTGCTGATCGTCGAGTGGCTGCTGGGTCGGGTATTCGGCCTGCGCCGCAAGACCCTCGGCTGGTACGGCTCGCGCCGCCGCCGCAAGGCCAATCAACAGACCGTCGCCGCCACCCTGGCGATGGCCGAAGGGCACTACAGTCAGGCTGAAAAGCTGATGATCAAGGGGGCCAGCAACAGCGACACCCCGCTGCTCAACTACCTGAGCGCCGCCAAGGCGGCACAGGCCCGTGGTGACGACGCACGCCGGGATCAATACCTGCAAAAAGCGCAGGAGGAGAATCCCAAGGCCGAGCTGGCGCTCACCCTGACCCAGACCCAGCTGCAGATCGAGCAGGGCCAGTACGACACGGCGCTGGCGATGCTGGAGTCGGTCTACGCCCTCAACCCGCGCCACCCCATGGTGCTGGATCAGCTGCGCCAGGTGCATCTGGCCCGTCAGGACTGGAGCGCTCTGTGCGACCTGATCCCGGCACTGCACAAGGTAGGCAAGCTGACCCCGAAACAGGAAGAAGAGCTGCTGCAACAGGCCTGGTGTGGTCGCCTGCAACAGGCTGCCAGCAGCCTCGAAACCCTCAAGGCGGTGTGGCAGGATCTGCCGCGCAAGCTGCGCCTTGAGCCAGAGCTGCTGGCCTGCTACGGCGATCTGCTGCGCCAGCTGGGCGCCGACGGCGAGGCCGCCACCCTGTGGCAGGAGGCGCTGCGCAAACAGCCGATGCCGCAGCTGCTGGCTCGCCTACCCAAGCTGAAACTCGACAGCTATCAGCCGCTCTTGGCGCTGCTGCAAAAACAGCAGGGGCAGCCGGAGGTGGACACCGCACTGGCCCAGCTTTATCTGCTGGCAGGTCAACTGGACGATGCCCAGAAGCTGCTGGAGCAGGAGGTGGAGCGGGCGCCGAGCGCCGCCGCCTACCACGCCCTCGGTCAGGTGATGGACAAGCGTCGCCTTACCAACAAGGCCAACGAGTACTACCGTCAGGCGCTGGAGCTGGCGGGGATCTGATCCCCGGCGAACAGAAACGTGAGAGGCCGCATGATGCGGCCTCTTTTTTATCTCTTCGCCCTGCCCTCGTCAGGTGGTGAGCCGTTCCAGCTCGCCGATCAGCCAGATAGCCTCGGCGCGATGGCTGCCGCACACATCCATCATGGGGCGAAAACCGCCGCACACCGCCGGCCGCTCCGGTTGACCGAAGATCTTGCAGCCAAGGCGCGCATCAAGCTGGATGCAGGGGACACCAGCCGGTTTGCCATCGGGCATGCCGGGGATGGCACTGCTGATACTGGGAGCGATGCAACAGGCACCGCAACTGGAACGACACTCCATACAACCCACTCCTGTCACAGGATCAACCTGCACTGTCGGACTCTCTGCCACCATAGCCCAGGCAAGCCCACAAACGTAGAGGGAAGGCAGCAAAAAGCCCGACCGCGAGGCGATCGGGCTTGATTCACTACCGCATGGCGGGCAGAGCCATCATCACAGGATGATGTCGCGAACCACGCTGTCTTTGCGCTCCAGATAATGGATCGACTTGATACGGCGGATGGTACGGGATTTACCACGGATCAGCAGAGTCTCAGTGGTCGCCATCACGCCATCGCTGGTGATGCCATCCAGCAGGTCACCCTTGGTGATGCCGGTGGCGGAGAAGATGACGTTGTCATTCTTCGCCATGTCTTCCAGCTTGAGCACCTTGTTGACGTCGATGCCGAGTGCTTCGCAGCGGGCAATTTCCTGCTCGCCCAGCTCACGCACTTCCGGGCTGTCACCCTTGACGCGGTGGCGCGGCACCAGACGAGCTTGCATGTCGCCATCCAGCGCGCGGATCACCGCAGCGGAGATCACCCCTTCCGGAGCGCCGCCGATGCCATACAGCATGTCGACTTCGCTGTCCGGTAGACAGGTGAGGATGGAGGCGGCAACGTCACCATCAGGAATGGCGAACACCCGCACGCCCAGACCCTGCATCTCCTTGATTGCCTTGTCATGACGCGGCTTGGCCAGGGTAATGACGGTCAGGCGGGAGAGCGGCTTGCCCAGCGCCTTGGCCACAGACTTCAGGTTGAGCTCGAGAGCCTGATCCAGGTCGATGGCCCCTTTGGCTTTGGGACCGACGATCAGCTTTTCCATGTACATGTCAGGCGCTTTCAGGAAGGAGCCCTTGTCGCCCACCGCCAGCACGGCCAGCGCATTGGCCTGGCCCATGGCGGTCATGCGGGTACCCTCGATGGGATCGACCGCGATATCGACGCCGTCTCCGTGTCCGGTACCGACCTTCTCGCCGATATAAAGCATCGGCGCTTCATCAATTTCACCTTCGCCGATCACAATCTCACCATCGATCTCGATCTGGTTGAGAATGTGACGCATGGCAGCCACGGCTGCCCCGTCGGCGATATTCTTGTCACCACGTCCGAGCCACTTGTAGCCAGCCAGTGCTGCCGCTTCCGTCACTCGGGAAAACTCGATTGCCAGTTCACGTCTCATCGCATATCCAACCTATGGAGCTCGAAAACGGGCGGCATTCTACCACAAGGGCAAACCTTTGCGCACAAAAGTAGCTGCCAGGGGCATAAATGTAGCCAATTCATCCAATTGCAACCCAATTGCCATCGACTCTTCATCCAGTTGTCACCCCGCTGTCATGCCTCCTCCCTAGGATGGCCCCGTCTTCAAAACAAAAGCTTGCAACACAAGGGATTAAGATGAAAAAGCTGACTGTAGTGGCACTGGCTCTGACTGCCGCCTTCCAGGCACAAGCCGTTGAAGTATATAAAAATGATACCGCCATGCTGGACCTGTATGGACGCATCTACGCCGGTCAATTCTTCGGCGACAAGAAAGAAAACGTCGATACCGCCAACCCGAATGGCACCAAGGATTACAGCGCCAAGCAAGGGGCCAACCAGTTTGTCCGCTTCGGTGCCAAGGCCGAGACCCAGATCCAGAGCGGTCTGAAGGCGCTGGCCCAGTACGAAGTGCAGATGTACATCAACGACAGCGAGAAGACCATCAGCGAGAGCTCCGACAACCTGCGTACCCGTCTGGCCTTTGCCGGTGTGGGCGCTGACTGGGGTACAGTGACCTTCGGCCGCCAGAAAGGTGCCCCGGGTTTCCTGGCGGACTGGACTGATGTCTCCCTCTCCGACGGCTACGGTAACGAAGCGCTGGGTGCAAAAACCGACACCTTCGCCACCAACCGCGCCGGTTCCGTACTGAAATACTCCGGCCTGTTCAATGGCTTCCAGCTCGACACCAGCTACAAGTTCGACGGTGGTGACACCGAAGAGACTACCAGCAAGGATAGCGACGCGGCCTACGGAGCAGCCGTGGCCTATACCTTCCCTTTCAACCTGTCGCTGGGTACCGCCTATAACGTCGGCCTGCGCGACAAGAGCGGTGAAGAAGATGCAAAACTGTGGCTGATCTCCGCCAAGTTTGACAACAAGGCCGCCTACGCCGCCCTGAGTTATGCCGATGGCAGCGACTTCCTGGCGACCGGCACCGATCACACCGGTTGGGAAGCCGCGCTGGGCTACAACTTCGAGAATGGCTTCGGTCTGATGGCGCTGTGGAACAAACAGGAGCAGGACAAGGCTGGCACCAAGAAAGACAATGTGGATTACTACACCCTGGGAGCCCAGTACAAGTTCAACAAGAACCTGCGGGTGATTGGCGAGTACCGCATCAACAATCTGGACAGCGTTGCCGGCAAAGCGACCGCCAACAAGGATGACTTCCAGCTGGCTGCTCGCTACGACTTCTAATCGAGGTTTTCTGATACCCAAAGCGCGATGGCTTGCCATCGCGCTTTTTCGTCGCTGTTGCTCAGAAAACCACAAACTGGCCTAGGCTCAAGAGTAGATGTATCGCCGGAGAGATGATCATGGTCAGGCTGCTTTTCGTCCTGCTCTTGCTGCTGGCTCTTCCCGCTCACGCCCTCAATATCGCCATGGTACTGTGGCGTGGCGAAACCGCCGCCGAGGCGGGCTTTCGGGCCGAACTGACCCGACTTGGCTATCAGACCACCATCACCGTCTACAATGCCAATCAGGATCGCACGGCGCTGGCGACCATGCTACGTCAGCAGATGCTGCCGAAACTGGCCGAATACGACTACATCTACACCTTCGGTACCACAGCCACCACCATGACAAAGAGTTTGGTCGCCAATCGCAAGCCCATGATATTCAATGTGGTTTCAGATCCTGTCGGGGCAGGTTTTCTCTCTGAGGACAAGGCTCAGAACAGCATGGTCGCCGGGGTAAGCAATATGGTGCCGATGGCGCTGCAACTGGCCAATGCCAGCAAGTACCTCCCATCGGATAAGCGGCTGCTGCTACCCTTCAACCCGCGGGAGCAAAACACCCTGCTGGTGGCCGACATGCTGATCAACGCGGCCAAAGGTTACCAATGGCAAGTCGCAACCTGGCGTATAGCACCGGATCCAAAGCGACTGGAGAACGAGTTGAAGCGGCTGCAACAGGATGCCAAAAACGACATCGTCTTTCTGGCCGCAGACAGCTATCTGCTCTCCATCGCCCCCCGTTTGCTGAATGCACTCAACGCAGCTGCCATCCCTACCATCTGCAGTGCAGAGCTGTTCGTCGAGCACGGCTGCAGCGTGGGCACCATCAGCAGCTACGAGGCGCTGGGCAAGATGGCCGCAGTAATCATCCATCGCCACCAGCAGGGAACGCAGTTGCAGGATATTCCGCTGCAGACAGATCCCCACCCCAAACTGGTGCTGGGGCAACTGGGCAGCACCACCAAGCAGGAGAAGAACCCCGAGAAACCGAAGCTTTGATAAAGATCTCGGCCAATCAGGCTCCAGGCGGGTATGCTGTTGGCCCCCATCGCCCGAGAGCCTTTTCCCATGAGCACCACCGTCTTTTTTGCCGTTCTGCTGGCAGCCCTGCTTCACGCCAGCTGGAATGCGCTGGTCAAAATTGGCGAAGAGCGGCTGGTGGGGGTGTCACTGGTGGCGATCTTTTCAGGGCTTATCGCCGCCGTGGCGCTGCTGCCCATGGGGCTTCCCTCTGCTGCCGAGCTGCCCTGGCTCGGCCTCTCAGTCCTGCTCCATATCGGTTACTGCCTGTTTCTCAGCCATGCCTACAATCAGGGCGATTTTGGCCAGATCTATCCGCTGGCCCGTGGCAGTGCCCCGCTGCTCGCCATGGCGTTAAGTGCCATATTGCTGGGGGACTACCCCGGTTACGGCGGCATCATCGGCGCCTGCGTGCTGATCATGGGGGTCTTGTTGATGGCCTGGCGAGGTGGGCAGCAGCGCCTTGACAGCAAAGCGGTTCGGGCAGCACTGATCACGGCCATGTTCACGGCGACCTATACCCTCTCGGATGGAGCCGGCGCCCGCGCAGGGGGTGAACCGGTACGCTACACCCTCTGGCTCTTTGCCTGCACCGGGCTGGCGATGCTGCTGGTGCTGATCGTCCACCAGAAACGCAACGCATGGCGCCAGATCCGTCGCCATGCGATGGCGGGAATGGCAGGAGGTGCCATGTCACTGCTCGCCTACGGGATTGTTATCTGGGCCATGACCCAAGCACCCATTGGCGTGGTCGCGGCTCTGCGCGAAAGCAGTGTGCTGTTTGCCATGCTGCTCTCGGTCTGGCTGCTGAAAGAGCCGCTCGGGCGCATGCGGCTGACGGCGGCGGCCATTATTACCGGCGGCGTGCTGCTGACCCGGCTGGGAGGATAAACGCTGTCGCCATTGGGGCGGATTTATCAGGCAGGATGGCGCAATTCACTCCGCCAAATATGCCGAATACCAATAATGGAAATAAGTGTCGGCCTGGGCGTAAATGTTTACATCCGCAACGTATCAATTAACTGGCAGGTCTGTTTATTTCAACCACAGCTTCATTCGGGAAACTTACCTGCCCAGCAGCATTAATGATAAAATCGTTCACAGTTAATTTTCGGCAACGCTGACCAATACCGCGCATGGCACAGACCATGCAGCTCCGCCCATACATTCATTGACCGCCTGACGGGTAAGCCAGCCCGGTCAGAGATGACCCGATCGCGCCCGCCACAGCAAGATGGCATGGCGCTACCGCGTTATTAATGGGTCTGGTTTCGTCCGTTTAATTTTTGATTATTTTAAATCCAGCACCATCAGGGAGTTTTTAATATGTCAGCAAAAAAGCTGAAATTGGGCGCCTTTATATTGATGATATTAACATCGGTATTTGGCGTCACTAATATCGGGATCGGTTTTTACCGAATGGGATATGCCGCCATTCCGATGTTCGTGATCGGCGGTCTGTTCTTCTTCATCCCGTTCATTTTGATGATGATCGAATTCGGCACCGGCTTTCGCAAAGAGGCAGGCGGCATCTTTACCTGGATGCGCCACTCGGTCTCGACCCGATTCGCCTTTATCGGTCTGACCATGTGGTTCGCCTCCTACGTCATCTGGATGTTTGGCAAGGCGCTCTCCATGTGGGTGCCCCTCTCCTTCATGCTGTTTGGCCGCGACATCACCGTCATCCCGGTCACCCTGGGCACCGGCATCGACTTTGGCCCCTTTATTCTGGGCGTAGTCGCCATCGCACTGGTTGCCACCGTCACCAAGCTCATCACCCTGGGCAGCGCCCGCTTCGCCAAAGTGGCGGCTATCGGCGGTCTCTCCGTGGTGGCACTCAACGTGTTGCTGCTGGTCGGTGGCGTCTTCACCTTCGCGGTGAGCGGCATGACTCTGCAGGAGCCCTTCACCCAGGCATCGCTGACGGCGTCTCCCAATGCCGCGTTCAACGACATCATCCCCTTCCTCGGCTTTATGGTGTTCGCCATCTTCGCCTACGGCGGGGTCGAGGCGATGGCCGGGGTGGCTGACGAGCTGGAAGATCCCGAGCGTGACCTCAAGCGCGGCATCTTCCTCTCCGGCGCCTTCATCGTACTCTGCTACATCATCGGCTTTCTGGCGGTCGGCTCAATCATGCGCTGGAGCGACTTCCCGGCCGAGGGGATCACCTCTCTCTCCGCCCTCTTCATCATCATGTTGGAGCTGGGGCGCCATCTCGGTGGCGAGTGGCTGGGACAGGTGTTCATGCGCTTTGCTGGCCTTGGCATGTTCCTGAGCTATCTGGGCGCCTTTATCGCCCTCTCCTACGCGCCACTGCGCCAGTTCATCACCGGCACCCCGAGCTACTTCTGGCCGGAGCGTTTCCAGCGCGAGAACGAGAATGGCGTGCGCATTGAAGCCCTCAAGGTGCAAGCCTGGGTGGTCTGTCTGTTCATTGCCGCCAAGTCCATCTTTACCCTGATCAACCCGGAAGGGGCCGCCGCCCTCTACGAGCTGATCATCACCATGACCAACGTCGGCATGACCCTGCCCTACATGTTCCTCATCTACGCCTGGTATCGCTATCGCAACAACCCGGTGCTAGACAAGGATCTGATCTTCTTCAAGAGCGCGGGCTCGGTACTGCTGGCCACCATCATCAGCCTGATCCTGGTCGCCTTCGGCAACGTCTTTACCGTGGTCGCCCCCTTTATCTCCGGCGATATCTCCACCGGCGTCTGGACCATCATTGGCCCGCTGCTGTTCGTGGTGATCGCCATGCGCTTCAAGATAAAGCAGGAAGATGCCCACTAAACGGTAAGCAATGCTCCATGCCAATCGGGACCGTTCTGGTCCCGATTTTTTTTAGCGCCGACTTCCGCTCGCCATCACGGCCAGCCCATAGTTTCAATGCAAAAAAAAGACTCCATGGAGACCCCTTTTACGCTCTCCTCGCCGTCAGAGCGCGCTCAACGCCGTAAATTATCAATATCAAGGTGAGAATGATTGTGAAGCGCCAGTTCACGACATATAACTTAGCGAGATATCCCTGTATTTCGTCCGGTAGAGCTGATCATGATGATGCGTTCCCTCCTTCCCCTGTTGCTTGGCGCAGTAATGCTGCCGGCCACTATGGACAGTGCCCATGCCAACCCCTTTTCCGCCAGCAGCAAGAGCAGCAGCGGCTTTCTCGAGCGACGGGATGTGCCTAACCTCAGCTCGGCTGCCTTCGTGGTGGCCAACCACAGAACCGGCGAGGTGATCTCCGAGCGCAACGGCAACCGGGTAATGCCCATCGCCTCACTCACCAAGCTGATGACGGCGCTGGTGGTGCTGGATGCCAACCTGCGCCTCAACGAAATGCTCACCGTAACCAATGCCGACATCGACCGCATCAAGGGGACCGGCTCGCGCCTGGCCATAGGTTCCAGGCTCAGTCGCGCCGAAATGCTCCATATCGCCCTGATGTCCTCTGAAAACCGCGCCGCCTCGGCACTGGCCCGCCACTATCCCGGCGGCCAGCGTGCCTTTGTCGAGGCGATGAACGCCAAAGCCCGCATGCTGGGAATGTGGAATACCCGCTACGCCGACAGCACAGGGCTCAACCCGCGCAATGTTTCCACCGCGCAGGATCTCGCCAAACTCGCCGCCGCAGCGGCCTCCTATCCGCTGATCCGCCAGTACTCCACCGACGAGCAGAGTTATGTGCGCACCAACAAGCGTCAGCTACACTACCTCAACTCCAACCGGTTGATCCGCGAAGGGCAATGGGAATTCACTCTCTCCAAGACCGGCTATATCCGCGAAGCGGGCCGCTGTCTGGTGCTGGGCACCAAGGTCAATCGTGAGCCGGTGATCATGGTGTTGCTCAATGCCGAGACCACCAACGATCGGGTCGCCGACGCCAAGCGGATCAAAACCTGGCTGGAGAGCTCGGGCAGAACCACCCTGGCCGCCAACCAGAGCAGCATGCTAACTCACCAGTAAGCTCGAGATCCCCAACCAAGCGAGGCGCCCGCCTCGCTTTTTTATCTGCATGAGCGCGCCCAAAAAACGGGAGCCCGCTCCCGTTACAGGTAACACCTTCCACCATCCCGTTACAAAATGTAACTACTCAACAGCGTGATTCACACTAATAGAATCAATTGGTTGTAACCTGGCAGCGAGAATTTTAGCGTGCCATCACAACCCCTGTAACGACGAGCCACCATGCGTATTTCCAGTATCGAGTGCGGGCGGGTGCTGGCCATTCTGGCCGTGATGACCATTCACGTCTCCCCCTTCGCCAATCCGTTCAATCCCGCCCTGTGGGAAAGCGGATCCTGGCTCTGGCTGAGCGGCACCATCAACCAGCTATGCCGCTTTGCCGTGCCGCTGTTTTTCCTCTGTGCCGGTTATTTTCTGCAGCCGAGACTGAGCCGCGAGGCGCCGCTGACCGTGGCCTGGCGCTACTGCCGCCCCTTGCTGCGACTCTGGCTGGTGTGGAGTCTGGTCTACCTGCTGGTGCCGTTCAATCCGCTTGATGCCGTGCAGCAAGGCTATCTGGCCTCCCTGCGCGGACAGTGGCAATTCCAGCTCGGCGACCCCCTCAATGGCTGGCTGGTGGGCGGCATGATCCACCTCTGGTTCCTGCCAGCCCTGGTCATGGCGGTGGCCCTGCTGGCACTCTGCTACCGGCTTGGCAGACCATCGCTCGCCCTCTGGCTGGGTCTTGGCCTTTACCTACTGGCGCTGCTGGGGGGTTCCTATGCCAAGCCGCTGCTGGGCGCCGAGTGGCCACTGCTCACCCGTAACGGCCCCTTCTTCTCCCTGCTGTTTGTGGCGCTCGGGGACCTGCTGCGCCAGCGTCAGTGGCAGCCCGATGCCCGCACCGGCTGGCAACTACTGCTGGCGGGCGTGGCGCTCTATGGCTGTGAAGCCTGGGCGCTGCAGCACTTTGCCGCAGTGCCGCTCACCCGCCACGACTTCCTGCTCGGCTCCCTTCCCTGGGCTATCGGCCTGTTTGGCCTGCTGCTGGCCAACCCCGAGTGGGGCAAGGGCAGCTGGCTTGAGCGCCAGGCCCCCAAAGTGCTCGGAATCTACTGCCTGCACATGATGCTGGTGGTCTGGCTCTTCGTGTTCGGCCCGCAGGGCGCATCTATCCTGTGGGAGATTGCCAAAGTGCCGCTGCTGCTGGGATCGTCTCTGCTGGCCTATCGCCTGATGGCGGCCCTGCCCCTCGCCCATCGACTGCTGCGTACCCACTGAACCCTCCATCCGGCCCGTCCTATCGGGCCGGATGCCTCTTCACGCTTTGTCCCTTTCTCTTCCGCTACGCCCTTTTTCCCTTGCTTCGTTCGCGCGGTTTGCTGCAATGGCTCTGCTTTTCAGCCGAGCTCCCCCGACCGCACAACCCTCCTCCAATGCCCCTATCCATTTTCACCTTGCCAGACAAATGAAAATCAATATCATTGGCATCCCGCTTTGGTGGGTCAGGCTAATTATAATTAAATCAATATGTTCGAGCCGTCAGGTCGACATCCAAAGAGTCAATATTGAATATGCAGCACCCTCACTTTCGCAGAACGCTGGTCTCGCTGGCACTGCTGGGCACCGGCTTCACTGCCCAGGCCACCGATGAAACCATGACTGTGGTTGGCAAACGCTCCCAGCATCAGGAAGTTGCCACCGCTACCCGGACCAATACGCCAGCCAAGCTGGTGCCCCAGACCATCGACAGCGTCAAGGTCAGCGAGCTGACCGCCTTCGGCCAACCGACGCTGAGTGAAGCGCTGAGCGGCATTCCCGGGGTCAACGCCAGCGGTGATACCCGCTTCGACGGGGTCAATATCCGCGGCTTCAGCGCCAGCAACGACTTCTATCTCGACGGATTCCGCGACGACATGCAGTACACCCGGGATCTCGGCAACATAGAGCGGGTGGAAGTGCTCAAGGGCCCGGCTGCCGTGCTCTACGGCCGTGGCAGCACGGGGGGCATCGTCAACCGGGTCAGCAAGAAGCCGCAAAAAGGGCAGGAGTCCAGCGTCACCGCCCGGGTCGGCAGCTTTGACAGCCAGCGGCTGGCCGCCGACCTCAATGGCGAGGCGAGTGAGCAGGTGCAACTGCGCCTCAACATGGCGCAAGAGGACAAAGATAGCTTCCGCAACGGCGTGAAGAGCAAGCGCACCCTGCTGGCCCCTTCCGCCAACTGGGAGATCAGCGACAACCTCAACTGGCTGGTGCAGTACGAGCGCAACGAACATGACCGCACCCCGGATCGCGGCATTCCCGGGGTCAATGGCCGTCCGGCCGATGTTCCGCGAGAGTATGTTTACAGCGACACCAGCCGCGACTTCATTGATGACGTGGCGCAATCCACCCGCTCCCGCCTCTCCTGGGATATCAACGATCAGTGGCAGTTGCGCCAGCAGCTCGGTTACTCCACCCTCGACAGCCAGTTTGACAACACCTATGTCACCAGCGTCAAAGGGGATAAGGTGACCCGCTCCCGCTGGCAGCAGGATCTGAAAGCGAAGAACCTGATCAGCAACACCGAGGCAGAAGGTCTGTTCCAGACCGGCCCGGTGGAACATCGCCTGCTGGTTGGCTTCGAGCAGAACTGGCAGGAGCGCACACCCAAGCTCTACCAGAACGCCACCGCCATCCCGTCTGGCAATCTCTACGATCCGGGCTCGCTGCCCACCTACAATGGCGCCATGAAGCTCTCCAGCGACGCCAAACACAAGGTGCGCGGTAATGGCCTCTATCTTCAGGATCAGCTCAGCCTGGGTGACTGGCATCTGGTGGGTGGGCTGCGCCGTGACGACTTCACCGTCACCAGTCGCCGCTACGACCTCAACAAGGAGGAGAGCGTCTCGGTCAACAGCCTGAGCCCGCGCCTCGGTCTGGTGTGGAATCCCCTCGAGGATCACGCCTTCTACACCTCCTACAGCAAGACCTTCACTCCGGTGGGCGGCGAGCTGATCGGCATCACCCCGGGTGACAAGAACAACGGGCTGGAACCCCAGCACACCCGCCTCTACGAAGGTGGCGTGAAGAGTGACTGGCTGAACGGCAAGCTGGCGACCACTCTCTCCCTCTATCGACTGGAGATGTACAACAAGCGCACCAAGGATCCGCTGGATCCCACCAAGGTGATCCTCACCGGCCTGCAGCGCACCGAGGGTGTCGAGCTGAGCGCCCGCGCCGAGCTGACCGACGAGATCTACCTGCGTGGTGGCTTCGCCATTCAGGATGCGGAGCAGGTCAAGGCGGATGCGGATCTGCAGGGCAAGCGCCCGATGAACGTCTCCCGCCAGAATGGCCAGTTCTACCTCGGCTACAAGAGTGGCGAGCAGGGCTGGTTCGGTGAAACCGGCGTAACGGCGGTGGGCGATCGCTTTGCCGACAACGCCAACACCACCACACTGCCCGGTTACGCCCGCTTCGATGCGCGCGCCGGTTATCGCTGGCAGCAGTGGGAAGCCGAGCTGAGCGCCGAGAACCTGACTGACCACGAGTACTTCGTCAGCGCCACCAGTGCCACCCAGATCATGCCGGGCACACCCCGCCAGCTGAGCCTGACCGGTACCTACCGCTTCTGATCTCAGTGACAACCACCCCGACTGGCCAGCCCCTGCTGGCCAGTTTTTTTATGAAGCAACCACGATGAAACGCAGAAGAGTTCCCCTTCACAACAACAAATGGGTACGCCGCCTCCATGCTTGGGCCGGTTTTTTTACCCTCGCCCTGATGCTGATGTACGGCATCACCGGTCTCTGGCTGCAACACCGTGCCGTGTTGCCCATTCCCGGCCCCCACACTGACAAATCGAGTGAAGAGATAGTGCTGGAGGCGCCACTCGCCAGCCCGGAGCAGCTGAAAAACCTGCTGCAACAGCGCTATCCCGATACCTTTGCCGACGGGCGAACCATGATTACCCCGGCCCAGACACTGCCCACCCCGAACGGCCAGCTCACCCTACCCGCCAAGTGGGAGATGCGCGGCGTCACCCTCAGCCAGAGCGTGGCCGCCAGCTATGTCGAGGGCACTCTGCTGGTACATACCGACCTGCAGCAAGCCAACTTTGCCGCCAGCCTCAACCGGCTGCACCGCGGTATGGGCACCGGCCTCGGCTGGCAGCTGTTTGGCGATATCGCCGCCCTGGCCCTGCTGCTGCTGGCCCTCACCAGCCTGTTTATGTGGACCAAGCTGCACGGCACACCCAGAGCCATCATAGTGCTGACGCTCGCAGGTACCCTCGGGACCCTGCTGTTTGCCCTGCTGGGATAGCGCAACCAGCATGTTTCAGCGCCGCAAGACATGAAAAAAAAGCAATAGAAACAGTCAGCTGGCGGCGATGCCGTCAGCGGCTATATCAAGAAAAGGAAATAACGGAGAGCGGGAAAAGAGAAGGGATACCAAGAGGTAACGGGAAGTACTGCCAGCTCAACAGTAACGCTCCAATGTGCAGGAACGCTAAAAAACAAAAGGCCATCATTGCTGATGGCCTTTTGTCATGAATTTGATGGTGCCCGGGGTCGGACTCGAACCGACACGGTTATTCACCGGCGGATTTTGAAACCATCGCAAGCCATTTTGAATCAATAACTTGCCGTGTTTTCGCGGGTTTGCTTAGGGATGGATAGGGCTTATTGGGTATCGCTGGTGAACGCTGCCGCCATTTTGCCGCCATTTTTCAGCGCGGTGATCGGGTTGAGTTTGACTGCATCTTCGAGGTGATCCGGGGCAAAGTGGGCATAGCGCATTGTCATCTTAATATCGGTATGCCCTAGGATCCGTTGCAACACCAGAATGTTGCCTCCCCCCATCATAAAGTGACTGGCGAAGGTATGACGCAGAACGTGGGTGCTTTGCCCTGCAGGCAATTCAATCTCGGCCCGCCGTATCGCCTTCTCGAACTCAGCGTAGCAGTCACCAAATAAGCGGCCAGTACGCTTGGGCAACAAGGCCAATAGCCAACCTGCCACCGGCACAGTGCGATTCTTCTTGCCTTTCGTTCGGGTGAAAGTAAGCCGGCCGATGCCAACCTGTGAGCGGGTAAGCTTCTCGATCTCTGACCAGCGAGCCCCGGTCGAGAGGCAGAGCATCACGATCAGCCACAAATCTTTCAGACCTGCACAAGCCGCGAGTAACCGTTCAATCTCATCCTGATTCAGGAACGCCAGTTCGGATTCTTGCACCTTGTACTGACGCAACACCTCTAGCGGGTTGCCATACGCCCACTCACCCAAGCGGCCAAGTTCATTAAACACAGCCCGCAGGTAGAGCAGTTCGCGGTTGATAGTGGTCGGGGATACCTGTTTGCGCTGACCGGGCACATACAGTTCTCCTGCCAATCTCCGTTCGCGGTAGGCCGCAAACTGTTGGGCCGTGAACTCGGTCGCCAGCGGGTTGCCCAGCGCCTCAGCCAGCCAATTCAGCTTGTCGCGACGTCGATCACCATCGGTCAGGGTTTGGCCGTGGCGACCATACCAGAGCGCCACCAAGTCACTCAGCCGCCGCTCATCCGCATGGCCTGCCTCTGGTTGTTGCCAGGGCTGGGCCTGCATGTGCTTTTCCCATGCCAAGGCTTCGCCCTTAGTGGCGAAGCGCTTGCGTTTGCGGGGACCGTTACGACCTTGGGGATAGACCTCGGCAAGCCAGAGCTTAGGCTTGCCGTCATCGAGTTTTCTAACTGTCACTTTTCATCATCACCAAGTGTATCTTCCATCTCCATAACATTATGAACTACAGTCCTATAACCCTGTTTGGGATGGTTTTTAATATGGGGAAAAGCGGTCTCTAACAAGCCATCACTGACCATTGGAGTGAGATAGTCCCTTCTAAGTGATGCTGGTTTTCTACCAAGCAATTGGCTTATTTGCTGAAGAGTCAGGAAACCAAACTGACACATATCCATAATGTACTGTCTGGTCACCTCTCGATCGGCTTGATGCTTAGGCAGTTTTTGATAGCTAAGCGAAAGATCTTCTACACGTTGCCAAAAGAACACACCAAGAGTTCTTCGAATGTTCTCTATTGCTTGGCGGTCATTGGCATTCATCGGAATATCTGAATCGTTGAAGTCATGAGCTAGTTCATGGCCAAGCTCATGACTGGACTCCTGACTGAACTCCTGACTGAGCTCCTGACTGAGCTCCTGACTGAGCTCCGGAGTGCTAAGATCGTGAAGATACTCATCTGCTATCAGTCTCTGGCCAAACTCATCATCAGGACTCATAAGATGAACATCAGACAGGCAGTAAACTTTGCTTTTATAACTGCCGGCGGCATGCAACAAGCCATGACGAACCAGCTTACTCAGCACCAACGTTACATCCCTAGGGTGAGCAGCTGTGACCTCTCTCGCTCGCTCATGATTGATCCACCCTTCAACGTCGGTGTAATACAGGATCAGTTGCTCTAAGGATGTTAACGAGGAAACATTGTTGCCAAGGCGTTCTGATAACTTAGTGATCGCGATGCTGGGTATTATGTCTGCCATATGCAGCTCAAGAAGGGTCTGCTCAGGTAGTTCCACTTCACGTAGCCTAGGTTGTGTCCAAAGGTTACTTTTCCAGCCGCTAAATATCTTCGGAATTCCAGAGCCAGCACGCTCACCAAGTCCAATCATCAAGAACATTTGATGCAATATCCGGTTGCGACAATCGCTGTGACTTCCTTGCAGTGCTAGTTCGTGCGGGATTCTCATAAGCCCAGGGTTTCGAAACCCAAACATATCCGGTCGTTTAACAATCAGCACAGATACGTTGGCGGAATAGTCAGCATGAACCAGTGAATTAACTAAAGCTTCACGTAAGGCGACATGTGCCGGGCTATCCTCCAGCCGCTGACCTTCTGTCAGAGTGAACTGCACTTTCAGATCAGCAATAAGTTTGCGGTAAACTCGTCGATAAAAATCAAAAAGGTTACCTGACCAGCTACCATCAGGGAAAATCCGGTCAACCCATCGTCTTTCAGCTTTTGCCTCTGGCCGCTCCTGATAATCAACAACATAGTGGGGGGCACCTTCCTGAATCGCCTCCCACTGACCAAACATCAGCAGACCTGCAAGAGTTATCCCCTCTTCACCAGACTCTCTATCTTTGCGCCATCCGCGCAATTTTTTAACCAGGTCGAAAGGGGAAAGGTCTAACCAAGGGTGTCCAGGCTTAGCTGCAGAGAAAAGATTGCGATATGCGCTAATACTGTCGATATCAAGATCGTCAAATGTGAACCCTTTGAGGATACGGGCATCACGCTCATCTTCAATTTGCTCTGCCACCATCCGCTTAACAGTTTCTTGGTCACACTGTCGATCACCATCGTGGAGTCGTAGATACGTCCCCGCGTACAAGTCGTTATTGATAAATACAGGCTTCTGCTTCCGCGTCGCAGCAGGGATGTTGATACGAAGGAACTGCTTGCCGTCTTGGCTCAGCGTGACGACATCGTCTTCTGACAGCAAGTTAGAACTAACCTTGGATGGATTGTTTAACTGGTTAAAAAGGTCTTGCTTCACCTTCTCAATGTTTTCTATCCCTGCAACGGAGAACTGGCCTTTGTTTTCTTTAACACCGAGCAGTACGACACCGCCCTTGGCGTTAGCCATGCCGCTGTAGGTTCGCCAAAAATCTTTAGGTAACTCCCCTTTGCCGCCGGCCCCCTGAGCCAACTTGCACTCCAGCTCACAAGTTTCAACCAAGGTCTCAAAGTCCAGTTCGCAATCAGCCTGCGGATGTTCTGTATTCATCAGTTTGGATACCTTGAAAAAAGGACGCCTTGGCGCCCTTATCGTTTTCGGAAAGTTCGATGCTCGACCATCACGCCAATGATCTCTATATGCTGCCGGTCGGAGTGCATGGTGGGGTAATCGTCATTGAGGGGAACAAGCTCGAACACCTCTTGTCCGTTCTCATCAATACCGCGGGGCCGGTACTTCTTGAAGGTGGCCTCTTCGCCGCCATTCTTGGCCACTACATAGTCACCAGGACGTGGTTGTTCATCAGGATCAATGATTACCAGATCCCCTTCATTGAAGAACGGGGTCATGGAGTTGCCACGTAGCCAAAGGCCAAATCCACAAGGACCGATATCAACGCTGGCAGACACAAATTCCACATTGCCATCGAAAGTCGTGGCCTGCTCACACATCTCCCGCCAGTTGCCAGCCTGGACATAGCTCAGGATCGGCACCCGATTCCCCTGCGGGATCACTGCCGGCTCAACGTTCGACTGTTCAGGCGACCCCTTCCCCGTAGAAAGCCAGTGCGCTGAAACTCCAAACATCTTAGCCAATGCGACTAAATAATCAGCGCTCGGCGAGACATCCCCACTTTCCCATTGAGATACCGAAGCTCGACTTGCGCCAATACGCTCACCCACTTGTTGTTGGGTAAGTCCATGCTTTTTACGAAGTTCTTTGATGCGTTCACTTTTCATAGTTGGAAACTTTAACATCGACAAGCGTTGGATTCTTTACATCTCAATGTTGACATTCCAAACAAAGGATCGTAAAAACTCCAACGTCAATGTTTGGACATCCAACGCGAGGGCATTCATGAAGAAGCAAGATGTACTTAGCCACTTCGGTGGAGTTACCAAAACGGCTAATGCCTTGGGCATTAACAGGGCCACGGTTTCTTGTTGGGGTGAAGTCATTCCCAAGGGTCGCGCCTACCAGATCGAGGTGATGACCGGCGGCAAACTGAAAGCCGACGACTCGCAACCTCGCACCGCACAATGAGGGTAGCACCAATGCCACCACGTCATATCAATCCTGCTGTTTCGCATGCTCCGCCGGCAACCGTCAGTGCGATCAATCTTGTGATCTCCCCTGACATTCCACCGCTGATGCCCATCGCCAAGTTCGCAGAGTGGATCGGTGTCTCTGTTGACACTGCTCGCCACTGGGTCAGAACCGGCCGCCTCGATGTCATGGAAAAAACCAGAGGCAACGAGCTGGTGATGGTCAAGGTGCATGTGTTCATCGCTAAGCAGATGGCCGGCTCGATGTTAGTACACAACTTCAAGCTCGCGAGTTAACCATAACCGGCCAAGGATGAGTTCACTATGTTTGACCTGAGTTCAACCAAACAACCGCACTTCGAGTCCGCCTGCTCACGCTTCGCCGCCAGCCATTCCCTTGCCGAGGTAGCACGCGCTGCAGGTATTGGCGAACAGTTACTGCGCAACAAGTTAAACCCGGCACAACCGCACCAACTCACCGCCCGGGAACTGGTGGCTATTTATCACGCCACCGAGGGGGACGAGACCCTGTTCGATGGTCTGTTGTTGGAGTGCGGCCTCACTGCAGTGGCTATCCCCAAGGCAGAGCGGGCCCCTTCCCTGCCCCACCAGGCCATCGATCTGAACGCCAAGATCGCCAGCATTGGCCAGCGGGCGCTGGAGCTGACCGACCGCGGCCGGATCACCCGCTCTGAGCGCAACACCCTGGTGAGCGTGGCCACCTCGGCCATGGGGTCACTCGCCATCCTGATCCACGACATTGAGGCCCGCTTTCAGGCGGTGCCGACCCTGGCCTGTGCGTCAGACATCCTGATGCAAACCATGACCATGTAAGGAGGGAACCCATGCAAACCCAACGCATTGACCATCAACAACGCAATCTGGCTGGCCTGACGCCAGAAGAACAGGTGGCCATGAACACCGCCGGCTGCATGTTGCTGCGCGAGATGTTCGGCAAGAAGCGCTCGAGCCTCGACACCGACTGGTTGGCTCTGAGCCAGGCCAAGAAAGCGGCCATCTGTGCCATCGCCCGCCAACCTCGGGGCGAACTGATGAGCGCCACCCTGTCGGCATTGCCGCATGCCCAGCGTGAAGCGATCCGCCTTGCCGTGATTGCACTGGAGTACCAAAGCGAATTTCGCGGTGGCTGTGACACCAAGGTATGGCATCCGGCACCGGTCACCAGATCCATCAGGGATATCGAGAGGGAGAAGAAAGAGAGAGCAGCAAAGCTGCGCATGAAACGCGCTGTGCTGGCAGCAAGCCAGATGACCGGGCAAGGCCCACGACCTATTGGGCAATAAAAAAGCCCGCATTACGGAGCGGCAACTCCAAGCGGGCCTCTATCAACAACGTATGAGGAAGTCGACATGGCAACTTTAGCGATCCCCTGCGCCCTGCGCAACCTTCGCATCCAACAACGCAAGCTGACGGGCCGCTATGGCGCCCGTCTTAGCCAACACCCGGACGGGGTTGCGCTTATGGAGCGGTCAACCGCACTGGCTTGGGCTTCTCTGTTCAGCCGCATCAACCCCTGCACCACTCAACAAGGAGCCTGACCATGAACGCACAACCAACCCAAATCAACCTGCTCAACCACCATGCCGCCAAGCGCCTGCGCCAGTTGCGGGAACAGTTGAAGCTGAGCCGCCCCAAGTTTGCCGACCAGCTCGGCATTCCGCCCACCACGCTCAAGAACTACGAGCTGGGATACCGCGAGATCGGGGGCGGTCTGTTCTTGCTGATCGCCAACCACCCGGAGCTGAAACGCCATGTCGATTGGCTGCTGACCGGTATCGCCACGCCGGAGGTGCAGGCATGAGCAAAATCTTCCATCCCATATCCGAGCAGGAGGCGCTGGCCGAGTTGCCGCGCCTGCGCCAGCGGCTCACCGCCAAAGCCCGTCATTCCTCATGCCTCAGAGGAACTGAGGGTAAAACCTTGTTAGCCCAGGCCAAGCGTGCCCTGCGCTGGCACCAGCTGTTTGTCAGCATCAACCGGAGGGCCTGCCAATGAGCGACATCATCAAGATTGCCCGCCAGGCACCCAAGGTGGTCGAAGGGCTGCTGGCCGATATGTTCGCGGCCAATGCCGAAGACAACCGCATCGCCCTGGGCGGGGTTTACTCCGGCCAGCAGTACATCCAGCTACAGCTGGTTGCGACCAGCAACCCGGCTGATCTGCTCGATGATGACGGCGATGAAGACGATGAAGAGGCGGCACTACTCCCCGCTCACAACCAGCTGACCACCCACTGGCTGGCAGCCCGCGCCGAGTTTATCGCCGCCGGTGGTGAGGCCAGAGGCGATCGGGATATCCCCCGAGAGCTGCTGGCACTCGGTGCGGTGCGCTCTGTCTATTGGCTGGCACTGGGTCAGGGCGAAACCGCGCTGGCCAAAGAGATCGGCGAGTGGTGGCAGGAGTGCGCGCCACTGCATGGGCAAGGTGAGGTGATCAAGTGACCCATCACCTGCAGCAGGAACTGACCAACCAGATGTATCGCTGGCAAGAGACCTATCGGGAGGACGCAGCGCGGCTGCGTCTTTATCAACGGGAGCTGGCCCATGCGCGCCGGCTACCTGCACGCCCCCGCGTCAGCATCAAGCTGTTGCTGCGCCAGTGTGCGGCCGCCCGTCGAATGAAAACCCATGCTCAGCAGCGCATCAGTGGATGCCTGTTTCGCATCAAGACGTTATCCGCTTAACGCATGACCAAGCTCACCACCCGGCTGCCGCTGTCGAGGAAAGCACAGCTGCAGCGCGTCAGCACCCTTTGCAACTCTCTGCCCGGCGTCAACTTTGACGCCGTTTTCGGCGGCCCACGCGGCCAATACGATCTGCTGTGGGCCATCCAGTTGCTCGATGGCCTCTCCCCCGAGTTAACCCGCGACCTGTTCAAGCAGTACGCAAGGCGCCGCAAGGATTGCAGCTTCACCCATTGCCGGGCAGCCAATATCTGGCTGCGTGAGCGCACCCGCTGGGTGCGCCAGCTGCTCCATTCCATCCCGGTCAACCCGAGGGAGATGCGCGATGAAGACGGCCGCAAGAAGGTGGCCCACCAGTTCGCCAACCAGACCGCAGCTATTTACAAGAATATCGAGCAGGACATCAAAGAAGGCGCCGAGCCGGATCTGCTGCAGACCTGGGCGCTGATGCGCCAGCCTGCCGACCAGTGGGGCTTTATCGGCAAGATGCCCAAATTCAAATCCGATGAGGTGCGGGATAACTGGATCCTGAGCGTGCTGGTGCGCCTGCTCTCTGCCAAGTGGTGGGAGAAGCGCGTCAACCGCTGCTGGGATCGGCTGCAGGAGCAGATCAACATTCTGCTCGGCAAGGTACGTAAGGGCGTGTCGGCTTATGTATCGAACGCCACCATGAAGGTGGTGCGCGAACGCAAGCGGGCCATGATGCGCTGGCTGGCCGAGTCGGAAGTGGTCAACGAGCAGTATGACCTGGTCGTGTCGATGAAGGATTGCTGGGAGGCCAGCAACGCCAACCCGGTGAACCGCCGCAACGAAATGATGGTGCGTGCGCGGGGGTTCAATGACTATGCCGAGGAGCAGGGTCATGTGGGGGTCTTCTTCACCTGGACAGCGCCGAGCCGCTTTCATGCCTGGACACAAAAGCACAACGGCAAAGCGGTAGAGAACAAACGCTATCAAGGGGCCACACCGCGGGAGACCTGCGCCTATCTGGCCAAGCTATGGAGCCGCGCCAGAGCCGCCCTCAAACGGTGGAACGCCCCCGTTTATGGATTTCGCGTGTGCGAGGCTCACCACGACGGCACCCCGCACTGGCACCTACTGCTATTTATGCGCCCGGAAGATCGCAACCGGGTGATCGGCATCCTGCAACGCTATGCCCTGACCGATGACCACGAAGAGCTGGTACGGGATATCAAGGGCGCCCCACCCTTTACCGACTTCACTCCCCGCTTCGACTGGAAAGAGATAGACCCGGCCAAGGGCGATGCCGCGGGCTATATCGCCAAATACATTGCCAAGAACATCGACGGCGCCTACCTGGACGACGACGAAGAGGCTGGCACCGCAGCCGATGAGGGCGCCCTGCATGCCGTGGCCTGGGCCAGTTGGTGGGGCATACGCACCTTCCAGCAGATCGGAGGCGCCCCGGTCGGGGTATGGCGCGAGCTGCGCCGCATCAGCAACGCCAAGAAGCATGCCGAACTGGTTGGCCCACCCAAGCCCGTGCTGCAAGACCCGCGCTTTGAGGCGGCTCGATTTGCCGCGGATAACGGCATTTTCCGCTGCTACCTGCACGCCATGGGCGGCGCACTAGCAACCCGTGCCGAGCACCCCATCAAGCTGGCCCACCTCATTGAGGAGCAAGCCAACAGCTATGGCGAAGACATTAAGCGCCTGATGGGCATTACCTCCGCTCGCCTTGGCATCAAGACCCGCCTGCAAGGGTGGGAAATTGTACCCACCGGCACCCATGAAGCCAGGAAAGCCGCCCAGGCTGCAGCGAGGGGGGTTGGGGTTAAGACGGGCGACAGCCCGGCACCTTGGAGCTCTGACAATAACTGTACGCTACCGGATCCTGATGCCTTCACAGACCAGATCATGAGGGAACAATGGGGATTATCGCCCTTCTCCATCGAGCGTTTGCGGGCTGGCGCCAGTGTAAGGGCCGACGGTTTCACCCTCTGGCTGGAGAACGGACAGGTGCATTCGTGCAGATCGCTCCCAAGCGAGCCGGATTGGCAGCTGGAGGGACTACAGCCTCCCGAACAGGACCAGCCGGATGAATACGCAGTACCAGAAGGCGACCCGGACTGGCCGATGCTGGTTGAGCTGTGCGGTGAGCTCTACCAGGCACAAGGCCACGCCGGGACGCACAGCTGGATCGAGATGCTGCCGCAACCCTACCAGTCAGAGATGTGGCGAGTGCTGGAGGGACTGGATACGCCGGAATGGATGCCGGAACAGGACGACTACAGCAAGGAGTAGGCATGCACGACAATAAAACTTCCTGCAGCAAAAAGAGGAGGTCAAGCGAATGCATCAAGACAAATGAGATTTGTTATGTAATATAATGATTTCTACAGTTTTTTGTTGTGGCGATCACAAAAGTGATACGGTGGAATACCTATTTTGATATAAACAGATTAATACTGCCTTCCATATAATCACTGTTATGAAGAACATTCATCTGACTAAGGAGTAAAAATGGAAGGAGCGCAATCAGTATTAGGGTATTATCCCACATGCCCTCACTGCGGAAAGGATGAGGGCTTTAACGTTACTCCATGCCCACATACAACCGGTTTAGGAGGGTTCATTGAGTTAGTAAGTTGCAAATCTTGTAAAAATCTAATCACAACAATGTATCCACCTGAGCGAGCATTTAAAGACGAATAACAAATATGAAGTTGTTAGTATATGACAAGCTTTATCGACTGGTAATATTATCACCTGTAAAAATGGTTTATCAGCAATGAGCGTGGGCGTAGTTATTTGGAAGGTTTATTACCAGCCAAGTACCACCGCCCATCTAATTAGCATTACCTTTAAAGGCTAGATGTTTTGAGAAAAAACAATACATTTTGCGGTTCTGAACCAACGTGGGCAAATGCTTGCGTTGGAAACAACGGCAATCCTAGTTATGTAGAATACTCAATCGGTTTCTCAAAAGCCGCAAACGTTTTGATAGATCTAGTTTTAAGTGGCCGCGGCTTTAATTATCCAGTTGATGAATTCATTTATCCAGTTTGCTTCAACATGAGGCATTCTATTGAACTCAGATTAAAAGGAGCAATTGAGGAGCTAATAGAAATATCAAAAATAAAAAATAAGATTATCCATTTTGATCTTTCTGGCTCCCATCACATCGGAAATATATGGACGTTTTTCAAGAATGAGTCGGAAAAGTTAGACCATAGATATATAAAAATAAATGAAAATCTTGAATCAACCATTTTAGATGTATCGGATATCGACTCAACAGGTCAAACTTTTAGATACCCTGTCGATACAGAAAGTCAAAAGCATCTAACAGACGTATCAACAATTAGCTTCTCGCGGCTTAAAATAAAATTCAATGAGTTAGAGGAAAATCTAGGTAGGCTACATTTCTTAAATACTTATCTTTTAGCTGAGTATCGCCTAAAGACGTTTACAACAAAGATGTCTCGAGTGAAGCTTTTTCAGCTTGCGAATGATTTACCAAATAAATCGACTTGGAAAGATGAGGAGTTTAAGCAAGTAAAACTGGATTTAATGAATAAGTACTCGCTCAGCAGTAATGACTTGACAAAATCAATAAAGTTAATATTGAATCATTATGAAATGGCTCCAATGATAGGTGAAATCCCCCCCTTAAAATCATTGTGCTTTGATAACATATGCTTACTACTTGATGAATGGATAAAAATAAACCCCAGCATAAAAACCAGACACCTAAGCGGTCCAGTAATTGAGTCTATTGATTTAAGTGACATAAATGGGTTAACAAAAATATTTGAAGATATGAAACAAAGGCATGTTGCTGAAGAAAAAATGTGGGATAAATTGTCCACTATTATTAACCCGCAAATCTTAGCTGGCTTTAAAGCCTTGTTTTATTTTGCAAGAGATAAAGATTTTTCCGAAACCTATGTGCTTAAATATGAATATGAACTAGAAGAAGCTTCTATTTATTTTAACAATAACAAAGATGAATTTAAGAAAAGCTTTTTACATTTGTATGAAAAAACAAACCTGATAGATAATTTCATTACTTCCCTTTTCTTTTTGAATCACCATAAAATAGCAGAAGCATTAATTTCCAGATATGAGCTTGGTAATTCGTTTACGTGGCTTGAGGAGGCTAGAAGTCGAACGCTATTTAAACTTCCAGATATCTGTGGATACAATGATATATAGCAATACATCTAGGATTGTCCCTCAGACACTGATATTTTCGGTTTAAGATTTGGTTTCGTTTCTGCATTGATACCATATGCTTACATAACGCTCATATCAATGCAGCATTAGGTATGCGAAGCGGTCACTCAAGCAATATACGAGGCTGTCAAAGGAGAATCACTCAATCCCCAGTCCTTTGAGTATCAGTTGCCGCCCCTCTGGCGTCAGCGACCCCATCAAGCTGAGCACTAGCTGGTTGGTGGTCTTGGCCGAAGGGCTTAGGGTGTGGGCGAATGACAAGGTGGCCACCCAGCTGTGGCCACACTCGGCATCGGTGCACTGGCAGTAGAGATCCGAGACATCATCGCTCAGTCGGTTGGTCTTGGTAATGCGGCCCCGCTGGCCACACACTTTGCAATAAACCCGCATTTCGCCCCCTTTTCTATCCAAATCAACAGCCTATCTTGCCACAGCAGACACTGTTTGTTTATACAGTTGAACCGATATTCTCCCGAAAATCGACCCAGAGGGAGCGAGGGAGTCCCGCACTGTTGATGGCATCCTGGATAAGCTCGCACAGCGGCAGCACCTCGTTGCGGGCATAGGTCGCATCGTACTTCTCAGGGTCTCCAAGCCCTCCCCCGCCATTGGTCGGAATGATGCCGGCCAGCGCCGCCGGAAAGCGGTGGCTGGTCAGTACATCCTGAGCAGTGATCCCCTTGATGGCGGCGAACTCGTCTTTGGTGGCGATATCCCCCACCGGGATCAGCTTGATGCCATCAGGCTTGCCGTCCGGGATGTTGACGAACATGGAGCGGAAGTTCCCCACCCCCTTGCTGCTGGCAATCATCTCCTTCATCTCCTCTTCAGTGTCATCGTCCATGTTCGGGTCGGTGGCGTAGAAGATGAACCCCATATGGGCGCCGTTGAGGAAGTATTTGCGCCGAAACAGGGTGGCATCCTGATTAAGCAGGGCCGACTGCAGGCCGCCCAGGTAATCGGGCATGCCGTAGATCTGCTGCTCGGGGTCGTATTGGGCCAGCCAGATGATGTCCTCCGGCCGGTAAATCAGGTTCGGCTTGCCCTGCTGCAGGTAGACAAAGCAGCCATCCTCGCGCCGGCGCAGGTAGACGCTGGAGAGCGGCAACAGCCCCACCACCTGGTTAAACCCGTTGCGCAGTTTGAGCAGTCCCGCATCCCCGAACTGCAGGTAGTTGTGGGCAAAGGCGGTGACCGTGGTGCGCTGGTTGGTAAAGCGCCCCGCCACCATGTTGCGGCGAGCCATCAGGATGGCCCCGTGGTGGGCGTTAGCCCGCACCACCTTGGCCAGCCCTTTGCGCTCGATGGGCGGCTGGTAATACTCGCCATAGGGGTTGTAGAACACCCCGGTGTAATCGGTCATCCAGGCCGTGGGGTCGATGGCCTCCGGCATGCTGAACGCCACCGCGCTCTTTGCTGGGGTGGCCGCCCGGGCTGGTTGGGGTTTGTGTCGCTTGGTCATGCTGCCTTTCTCTCCTGGCTGGTTGCCCAGGTGGATTTACGTTTGCGGGTGGTATCGAGGGGCTCGTTGGCCACGGCGTGGGCGATGGCAAAAAAGACGTCGGCGTGGCCGGTCACATTGTCCCGGGCGGCCCGAAACGTCATCTGGCCGCCGCCGGTGGTGCTGCGCTTGATGGCAAGGAACGCCAGCGGTATATCCCGATCCGCGCTGTCCCACTCGATGCGGTTGGCCTCGACTACATCGATCATCTTGAGTACCAGCCGTGATTTGCTCTCGATGCTGTAGTTGATGGGGTGGCATATGCCTTTGAAGGTGGGTTTCAAGAGGTCATAGACCCCGGCGCCAATGCCGGAGACATCGACCCCGAGATAGGTGACCCGGAACTTCTTGGCGATGCGCTCGATCTCCTGCGCCTGGTACTGGAAGTTGAGCCCGCGCCAGTAGTGCTTCTCCAGAACCCGGAACCGCTCGCCGGCGACCATGGGCGGCGCCACCACCACCAGGGTGGCGTTGTCGCGGGTGCGGCTCGGGTCGTAGCCCAGCCACACCTCGCGCCGGCCGAACGGGTCAGGCCGCCCGGGCTTGTAATCCTCCCACCGACTCGGGTCTACCCCTGCCCGCTCCATATCCTGGAACTTGAACACCGACAGGGCATCGTCGATAAAGCGGCACATGTAGAGTCTGTCGAACACCTCCTCCGGGTACTCGTCTTTAAGCTCCTCGATGTCGATAAGGTTGCAGCCAAGGCGTATGGCATCTTCGATGGTGATAACGTAACGCCACTGCCGATCCGGGCACACGCGGCCGCCGTCGCGCAGGTCATTTTCGCCCGGGAAATCGATGGCCACCCGGCTCGGGCGTTGCCCCTTCCAGCGATCCCCGGTCCAGAAGCGGTATGCCTCGTGCACCTTGCTCGACGGGGTCGAGAAGTAGGTCTTGCGCCAGCGGCTCTGGGTCGCCATGGCGCTGGCCACGTCCGAGAGCTTCTCGAAGTTGGGGATCCAGAAATACTCGTCGATATAGACGTTGCCCGAGCGGGACTGGGCGCTGTTGGAGTTGGTAGAGCAAAAGTGCAACTCCGCGCCGTTCGACAGCACGATGGGGTTACCGGTCAGGGTGACACCAAGGAAAGTCTGGGCAATCTTGCAGATATAGGAGCGGAACACCTCCGCCTGGGCGCGGGTGGCGGACAGGAAGATCTGGTTACCGCCGGTCAGTACCGCGTCTTCCAGCGCTTCGCCGGCGAAGTAGTAGGTCATGCCGATCTGGCGGGATTTAAGGATATTGCGAGTACGCGGCAACGCAGGGTCGTTCTTGGCCTCCCGACAGCGCAACTGATAGCCAAACAGGGTACCCAGCCACTCGGCAAAGTCATCGCCCGTCAGGTGGCAGACCTCGTTCTTGCCCTTCTTGCCGCCCTTGGTTTTGCGGCCGCCCCCATCCTGACCACCTCTGCCACGCCGAGGCACCTCGGCTGCAGGCTCATCGCCATGCTCGCGCCGGTCGGCCAGCGCCTGCTGCCGCTCGGCCCACTTGATGGCCTTCTCTTTGAGGCTGACATGGTGGCCGATTAGCCTGTCCAGTTCGTCCAGCTCGGCGCTGGTTTTCTTCTCTCGCCCGAGCAGCGACTGCACCCGGCGGGCAATGGCATCCTCCACCGCCTCTTCGGTCAGCAGGTCGCGCCAGCCGTATTTCTCGGCCCAGAAGTAGACCACACGGCAGGAGTTAAGCCCCAGTTCGTCCTTGATCTCCTGGGGTGTCCATCGCTTAAGGTAGAGTCCCCGCGCGGCATTGCGGATCTCTTCGGGATACGCCACGGCGCCTCCATCAGGTGAATGATGGCGCCATCATAGCCAGCCCCTCCCCTTGCTTATCTCACTGATGTTCCAAGCAATTCGGATATCCCGCTGGATCCGAATCGCCACGAACACAACTGGATGAAACCCCCTTGCCGACCCGATAGCCTGACCCCGCATCTATTGGGAGCAGGCATGAACGAATCAACCTTGAGAACTGGCTGGGTCTGTATCGCCACCGAAGGCAAAGCGGTGGATGGGCGGGATATTACTCGCGACTGGCTCACCGATATGGCCGAGACCTACGATCCGACCTATTACACCGCCGTCATCTGGCCGGAGCACGATCGCTGGTCCAGCTACGGCACGGTGCAGGCGCTCAAAACTGAAGAGGTGGACGGCAAGCTCAAGCTGTTCGCCATCCTCTGCCCGAATCGGGATCTCATCTACTACAACCAGAACGGCCAGTACCAGTTCTGCTCCATCGAACCCTTCGAGAACTTCGCCGATCTGGGCCGTACCTACCTGCTGGGCCTTGGCGTCACCGATGAGCCCGCCAGCACCGGCACCACCCATCTCAAGTTCAGCAACAGCAACAAGGGACAGGCCGTTGGCACCAGCGAGCCGCTTGACCTCTCCATGTTCAAGCTCCCCAAGCACGAGAAGGCCGATGGCCTGATCGCCAAGTTTTTCAGCTTCCTGGCCAGCCATGGCGAGCAAGCGCCCATGACTGCCCCCAGCCAACCCGAGGATGAGGAAATGACCAAAGAACAGTTCGACCTGCTGCTGGGGGCCGTCAATGGCCTTGGCACCAAGATCGAAGGCTTCAGCACCAAGCTGGAGACCAAGCCCACCAACGAACAGCCCACCGCACCGGCTGCCGAGCCCGCCAAGGTGGACGCACAGCCCGGCGTCACTGCGGAGCAGTTCAGCAAGCTGGAAGAAACCCTCTCTGGACTGGCCAACACGGTTGGCGAGCTGAAAGGCCAGATCGACCAGTTCTCTGTCGAGAAGCCGGGCCAGCGCCCGGGCGCCCTCGGCGGTGACGATATCCCTGCAGTCTATTAAGGAGCGACCGTGAGCCAGACCCTTACCGTCCAGGCCATGCAGCGCCTGGAGCAATACAGCAACGCCCTGGCCAAGGCCTACGGCATCCCCGTCAACGCGCTGGCCAAGCAGTTCAGCGTCACCGGTCCGGTGGAGACGGGCCTTCGCGCCGCGCTGCTCGCCTCCGTCGAGTTCTTGGGCCTTATCACCTGCCTCGACGTAGACCAGATCAAGGGCCAGGTGGTGCAAGTGGGCATCGGCAAGCTGTTCACCGGCCGCAAGAAGGATGGCCGCTTCAACGGCAAGATCGGCGTCGCCGGCAACACCTACGAGCTGACCGAGACCGATTCGTGTGCCTCGCTCGACTGGGCAACCCTGTGCGTCTGGGCCAACGCCGGCAGCGAGGGCGAGTTCCTGCGCCTGGTGGGCGATTTCATCAACAAGGCGTTTGCTCTGGACATGCTGCGCGTCGGCTGGAACGGCGTGGAAGCGGCCGACGACACCGACCCGAAAGCCCATCCGCTGGGTGAAGACGTCAACAAAGGCTGGCACCAGCTGGCCCGCGAGTGGAACGAAGGCAGCCAGATCATCAAGGCCGAGGCCGGCAAGAAGATCCACTTCGACCCGGACGGCAAGGGGGATTACAAGACCCTGGACGAGATGGCCTCCGACCTTATCAACACCACCATCGATCCGCTGTTCCGCCAGGACCCGCGTCTGGTCGTGCTGGTCGGCACCGACCTGGTGGCCTCTGCCCAGGCCAAGCTCTACAGCGAAGCGACCAAGCCGACCGAGCAGATCGCCGCCCAGAAGCTGGCCGAATCCATCGCCGGGCGCAAGGCCTACATCCCGCCCTTCTTCCCGGGCAAGCGGATGGTGGTCACCACTCTCGACAACCTGCACATCTACACCCAGCGCGGTACCCGCAAGCGCAAGGCCGACGATAACCAGGACAAGAAGTGCTTCGATAACCAGTACTGGCGGATGGAAGGCTACGCCATCGGCGAATACCTGGCCTATGGCGGCTTTGAAGAGGCCGACATCGAGATCGGTGCTGCCCCCACTGCGCCGAGCGAGTAACCCATGAGCTCACCGGGTCAACGCCACAAGCAACGGGTACAAGCCATGCAGGGGGCCGCGCAGGCCGCCTGCACTGGCATGGCCACCGGCGCGGTGGCGGACAGCCTGCACCTGCAGATGATTGCTCTGGAGCAGGACATCGTCCGCCTGCGCAAGCTGGCCCGCATTGGGGATCGGGTGAACATGAAGCGCGGCGAGCTGATGCCCAAATACCGCCCCTATGTGGAGCGCTATCTGGCCAGTGTGGCCGACTCCGGCCAGCCCTATCAAAACGAGCTGTTTCAGCTGCTCACCGTCTGGGCCTTCGATGTGGGCGATTTCGACACCGGTATCGCCTGGGCCGAGCTCGCTATCGCTCAAGGCCAGCGCACCCCGAGCAACATCAAGCGGGACTGGGCCCACTTTGTGGCTGACACCGTGCTGGAGTGGGCCGAGAAACAAGTGGCTGAAGGCCATGCGGTCGAGCCCTGGTTCTCCCGGGTGTTCGACAAGGTGCGGTGTGACTGGCGCCTTAACGAGCGGCTCACCGCCAAGTGGTTCAAGGCCGCGGGCTGTCTGCTGCTACGTGACCAGGACGGTCAGCCACGCCCCAGTGCCGTGGGGGACTCCGCCACCCTGGTGCAGGCCGACCACTGGCTGGCCCAGGCAGAAAAGCTGCACAGCAAGGTTGGGGTCAACACCTTGCGCCAGAAGATTGCCATGCGCCTGCGGGTGCTCAATCCCGAATAACCAACCGACTCTCCGCGCCGTCGCTCCCCGGCGGGGAGGATAGGCCAGCCGCAAGGCCCGCGCCGAATCCTGCGATCCGTGGCTACAGGGGAGCCCTTTTTTCAGACGAGGTCAGTGATGTTTGCAGGCAAGGATATCGACTACAGCGCCGCCACCATCCGCAATGACGGGTTTTGGCCCGATGTGGCCGTGGCTGATTTTGAACGCCGCCGCGCCCTGCCTGCCGACCTTGACCCGCAAACCACCGGCGCCGCCCTGCTGGCGGCCATCTCGGAAATCAACCTGCAGCTGGCGATGCGCCAGGCTGCGCTGATGGCCGAGGGCTATGCCAGTGCCGCCGAGGTGCCGGGGCCAAGCCTGCAAGGCAGCACCAATGCGTTGACCGAGCAGTATCTGGCCGCGGTGTTTGCCCGCGCCAAGGCGGCCCTCTTGCCGGAGTTCGCCTGCGTCACCGAGCGGCCGGCTGCCAACAACCTGGCCGAGCGGGCACCGGAACAACGGGCCCAGCTGCTGGCCGAGAGTCAGCAGCTGGTGCGCAGCATCAAAGGCAAACACCGCGCGGGGGTCTCGTTGATATGAGTAAAGAGATGAGTGAACAGCAGGCCCAGGGCTATTTCCTGCACGCCCTCCACGCCGAGCTCAACCGGGTGCTGCCGACCAAGTGCCGCAAGTCCCTCGATAGCTGGATGGAGAACGGAACGATCCGCCTCGAATCCCGCAACATGGGCCCGACCGGGGTGGACGTGGCCTGGCTCACCTATCAGGCGGTGTTCATCGTTGAGCAACTGCCCTTTCGTGAGCTGGATCCGGCCATCGTCTTGGCAGCCGTGGCCGCCTGGGTGCAGGAGCACGACTCGTTTCGCGAACAGTTTGAGCTGGCCGACCCGGAATACGCGGTGACCCCGAACGATGAGAAGAGTGCCGACCTCGAGATCCAGCTCGCCTTTACCGAGCCGCTGCGCCTTATCGAGCACCCGAGCGGCCCCATCAACTGGCTCGGCAAGTGCTGGCAGGTGGCCCCCTATGAGATCTGGGTGGCCGACCACATCGACATGAACGTCGGTGATACCGGCCATCACCAGGTAGGTGGCCCGGCATGATCACCATCACCCTGGACGCCCGCCGCAGCCAGGACCAGCTCAACCTGCTGGCCCTACCGCCCCAGAAGCGCAAGCGCTTGGTGTGGCGCGCCGCGGCCGAGCTCAAAAAGCTGGCGGCCCGTCATGTACGCCAGCAGCAAGACCCCAACGGTCAGCCCTGGGCGCCGCGCAAGCGGGGCAAACGCAAGATGCTGCGCGGCCTGCCCAAACTGCTGGAGATCCACGCACCCGGCCAGGACGTGGCAGAGCTCGGGTTCAAACGGGGGACGATGAACGTCCATGCCGGGGTTATCGCCAACACCCACCAGAAGGGACACACCTATCAGGTGACCGCGGCCAGCCGGCGCCGCATTGCCCCCAGTGAAGGCGGTAAGCAAAAACCGGCGACCAAGACGCAGGCCCGCAAGCTGCGGGAACTGGGTTTCAAGCGTCCGGGTGCACGCAAGGGGTCATTCCGTTCGGCGTCGCTTGGCTGGATCACCGGCAATCTCAACTACGCCCAGGCGGGATTGCTCATCAGGAAGCTCAAGGATGAACCGGTGAAAGCGATCTGGGAGATTGAGCTACCTGCCCGCCCGTTCCTCGGCGCCAACGCCAAGCAACGGGAGCAAGCCTTTGCCCGCGCCCTGCAGAGCATCGACTACGGCTGGGACGTCAACAAGCAAGAGATGAAGGGGAAATAACGCCATGTGGCCTTATGTACAGATCAACAACTTGAACCAGATGCAGGGGCCGGTGACCGAGGTCGAGCGCCACCTGCTGTTTGTCGGCACGGCGCCAAGCAATACCGGCAAGCTGCTCTCCCTCAATACCCAGAGCGACTTTGACAAGCTGCTGGGCGAGCCCGCCAGCGAGCTCAAAACCAACCTGCAGGCCGCCATGGCCAACGCCGGCCAGAACTGGACGGCCGCCGCCTTTGTGCTGCCCACCGACATGGACTGGAAAGATGCCGTCCGTGAGGCACAGAAGACCCAATCCTTTGAAGGGGTGGTGGTGTTGGGGCAAGAGTGGGACGAGGCGAAGATCAACGCCGCCCACGCGCTGAACCAGGAGCTGATCGCCAAGTGGGGTCGCTGGCAGTTCATGCTGCTGGCGGTCGCGGGGATCAATGCCGCCGAGCAGGATGGCCAGAGCTGGAGCGACTACGAGGCCGCCCTGGTCACCCTGCAAGATGGCATCAAGGCCGAGTCCGTTACCCTGCTGCCGCAGCTGTGGCCCAACCTCGCCGGTGCCTATGCCGGTCGCCTGTGCAACCGGGCGGTGAGCATTGCCGATACCCCGTGCCGGGTCAAAACCGGTGCCCTGATCGGCCTTGGCAACAAGCCCAAGGACAAGGGCGGGGTCGAGTTGCCGCTCGCTACCCTGCAGACCCTGGAGCAGAACCGCTACTCGGTGCCGATGTGGTACCCGGACTATGACGGTATCTATTGGGCTGACGGCCGCACCCTGGACGCCGAGGGCGGCGACTACCAGGTGATCGAAAACCTGCGGGTGGCCTACAAGGTGGCGCGCCGGATGCGGGTGCGCGCCATCGCCCGTATCGGCGATCGCTCGTTCAACTCCACTCCGGGCAGCACGGCCGCCGCCATCCTCTACTTTGGCAAAGACCTGCGCGAGATGGCCAGGACCACCACCATCAACGGCCAGCCGTTCCCGGGCGAGATCACCTCCCCTCGGGATGGCGATATCGCTATCCAGTGGACCGACAAAAACCACGTCTCCATCTACGTGGTGATCCGCACCGTGGACTGCCCCAAGGGGATCACCATCAACATCATGCTCGATCTGAGCCTCACCAATGGGGAGGGCTAACCCATGACAAGACGCATTTCAGGGCAGAGCTTCGACATTGAACTGCTGGGCACCATGGTGCACGTCGAGAAGGCCAGCCTCACCATCACCGACAGCAGCGCCGTGGCGCAGACCCGCGGCATCCCTGACGGCTTTGTGGATGGCGAGGTATCGGCCGAGTGCGAGTTCGAGCTCGATGCCAAGAACTTCAAGCTGCTGAGCGATGCCGCCAAACGGGCCGGCAGCTGGCGCGGGCTGAAACCGGACGATGTGCTGTTCTACGCCGACACCGGCGACGAAACCATGAAGGTGGAGGCCTTCGGGGTGAAGCTGCAGATCGCAGACCTACTCGATATCGACCCCAAAGGGGGCAGCAAGGGGGTGCACAAGCTCAAGGGCATCGTCACCTCCCCCGACTTCGTTCACATCAATGGCGTGCCGTACCTCTCGGATGATGACACCCGCCACCTCAAAGGGTAAGGGGGCCAGGTGGACGACATTGACCGCGCAAACAGCCACGCCGCCCGGATGCTGGCCGTGCATCTGGCCAACCAGGTGGGCAAAGGGCGCTACCAGGGGGAGAGCCGGCACCGCTGCGAAGAGTGCGACGACCCCATCCCGGCAGCACGCCGTCAACATGTGCCGGGGGTGCGGCTGTGCGTCCCCTGCCAAACACGGTTTGAACACCTGAACCGTTAATCAGAGCAATGGACATGAACGCCATGCCCCATAAAGACCCCACTCTCTGGGCCCTGCTACTGGCCTGGTTGATGGACAACATGCCCACCGTCTATGGCACTGCGTTAGCAGTATTAACGGCTTGGCTGCGCATCACCTATGGCGGTGGCAGTGGTCGCCGCAGGCTCCTGGAGTCCGTCTTGTGCGGGGCCATCACCTTGGCATTTATCAGTGCCTTTGGCTGGTTCGGGATCCCTGGAGAGGCGGCAGGATTTGTCGGCGGCATGGTTGGCCTTATCGGTGTTGAGACTATTCGCGGCCTTGCCGAGCGGTGGCTCAACGCCAAATTACCGAAGGAGTGAACAGACGTGATGACTGATCAAATGCATATCCACAAAATCAACGACCGCATCAAGCTGGTGAATGCGGATTCGCTGGTTTACCTGAAAACCATGCCCTCTCACAGCCTGGATCTGGTAGCGGTAGACCCGCCCTACTTCCGGGTAAAAGATCTGGACTGGGATAACCAGTGGCCAGACGTCACCGCCTACCTGGATTGGCTGGAACAGTGTGTCATCGAGTTTGCCCGCATCCTCAAGCCAAACGGATCGCTCTATCTGTTTTGCAGTCCCGGGCTCAATGCCGATATCGAGCTCTTGGTACGCAAACACTTCAAAGTGTTGAGCCACATCGTCTGGGCCAAACCCTCGGGGGTGTGGAATCGCACGGACAAATCCGCCCTGCGCAATTTCTGGCCCGCCAGTGAACGCATCATTTTTGCCGAACAGCTGGACACCCATGGCATGAAGCAACAAAGCGGCTATCGCCAGGCCTGCCAGACACTGCGTGTTCAGGTGATGCAGCCGCTGATCGACTACTTCCAGCAAGCCAAAGCGGCCTGTGGCATCTCCAACAAGGAGATCGACCAAGCAATGGGGTGCCAGATGGCCGGGCATTGGTTCGGTCGTAGCCAGTGGAGTCTGCCAAGCGAAGCACAATACGCCCGCTTGCAAGCCCTGTTTGCCAAGAAGGCTGATGCTCTTTGCCGGCCTCATCATCAACTCAAAGAGACCTATCAGGGATTGCATCGCACCTACCAAACCCTGGTAGCCAGTTATGACGAGCTGAAGGCCGAGTATGAGCGACTTCGCCGCCCTTTCAGCGTCACCAAGGATGTCCCCTTTACGGATGTCTGGTCTTACCCCTCGGTGCAAGCCTACCCCGGGAAGCACCCGTGCGAAAAACCCGCCGCCATGATGGAACACATTGTGCGCACTAGCAGCCGGCCGGGTGATGTGGTCGGTGACTTCTTTATGGGATCGGGGGCAACCGGCAAAGCGGCCTGGCGGCTTGGCCGCCGTTTCGTCGGCGTGGAGCTGGAAACCCCGCGGTTTTCCCAAACATGCCGGGAGTTTCAGACCCTTGTCAGTCAGGAGGAAAAACACCATGCCACGCAGTAACTGCCACCCGCAGGTGGCCGCGTTTCTCGACATGATTGCCTATGCCGAAGGCACCAAGGACCGGGGCGATGACGGATACAACAAGCTGGTCAATCCGGCGGGGTTCTTTGAGAGCTACGCCACCCACCCGAACGTGCTGGTGCAGGTCAACAAGACCCTGAGCAGCACCGCGGCTGGCCGCTATCAGTTCCTGTCAAAGCACTGGACCCACTACCGCGACCAGCTCGGGCTGCCTGACTTTGGCCCCGCCTCGCAAGACACCTGGGCGATCCAGCTTATTCGCGAGCGCAAGGCGTTGGACGATGTGCTTAAAGGACGAATCCCCCAAGCGGTGGCCAAGTGCGCCAACATCTGGGCCAGCCTGCCGGGGGCCGGCTACGGTCAGCGCGAGCACCAGCTGGCAGACCTGCAGGCCAAATTCACCGAGTTTGGCGGGGTACTGGCATGAGCCCCTTCAAGGCACAGCTCTCCAATGTGCTGCTGGTACTGGTGCTAGTGATGGGCGCAGCCCTGTTTCTTGGCAGCCGGATGCTGGAGAGCCGGGGCAAGGCGCTGGCCACCGCCAACGAGACCATCAACACCTTGCAGCAGACCAACGAGCAGCAGGCCAGCCAGCTGGTGACGTTGCAGCGCGATGCCGCGGGGCTGCGCAAATTGCTGGGCACCCAGAACACCGCCCTAGCCGAGCTAGACCAACAACAGAGGAAAACCGCCGATGAACTGGAACAAGCGCTGGCCACGCCGCCGGCGGGCCGCCCGGACTGTGCTCGCGAGCCTCTGCCTGACGCTGCTTTGCGCCTGCTCCAGCCAGCCCCAGACCGTGGTGCAAACGCAGCAGGTAAAGCGGCTTCCACCGCCGGGGCTGGTGCCCCACTGCCCGGAGCCTGATTTCACGGGGCGCACCTACGGCGATGCCGTGCGGTTTATCCCCACCCTGCAGATGGCACTGCGCCGCTGCCAAACCCAAATCAACACCCTGAACCATTGGATTGAACAAGAGGAAACCACCCCATGACCACACCCATCATCACCCTGGACGTCGCCGGCAAAGAGCTGAAATTCGCCCCCACCATGGTGGCCTACAACGGCTTTATCAACGACATGATGCCAAGCGACAAGGTCGCGCCGGCCCACAACTACCTGAAAAAGATCGTCTGCCAGGAGAGCAAAGAGGCGCTCGATGAGCTGCTCAAACGCCCGGGCGCGGCGCTGCAGTTGGCGGGTGCCATTAACCAGCAGTTCGCCCCCGATCTGGAGATCACCGTAAAAAACTGACGGCGCGCGCCGAGGCCATCGAGCGCAATCACCTGGAGCAGGCGCTGGCGCTGCGGCGCCACTACCTGCCCCATGACGAAGACGATATCGACAGCCTGGCCCGCGCCCTCTGGTTAGACCGACACACCCGGGAGTCCTACGCCGCTGCAGTGGCTGAGGGCATCGCCAACGCATTCAACGGATAACGACCTATGGCCTGGATGGAAAAATTGATGATGCAGGTGGCTTTGGTGGATCAGGTCACCAAGCCCCTTGCTGGCATCAATGCCCAGATGGACAAGGTCAGCAAGGCCGGCCGTCAGGGCTGGAGCAGCATGGCAATGGGGGCCACCACGGTGGTCGCCGGCGGCATGGCGATCCAGTCTGCCCTGGGCCCAGCCATCGAGATGGACCGAGCGCTGGCCGAGGTGTCCTCGCTCGATGTGCAAAAGGAGGTGCTCGGGGCGCTCGGGCGCGAGGCGTTGAAGCTCTCTATCCAGTACGGGGAGTCGGCAACCGAGATTGTCCGCTCCTCCTACGATATCCAGTCAGCAATCGCGGGGCTCGAAGGTAACGAGCTGCCCGCCTTTACCCGCGCCTCGACCACGCTAGCCAAGGCGACCAAGGCCGACACCGCCACCATCACCAACTACATGGGCACCATGTACGGCATCTTCGAGCAGCAGGCCAAGCAGATGGGCAAGGCCAACTGGGTCGAGGATGTGGCCGGCAAGACCGCGCTCGCGGTGCAACTTTTCAAGACCACCGGCCAGGGCATGGCCGATGCGTTCGGGGCAATTGGCGCCAACGCCACCGCCGCCGGCATCGCGATGGACGAGCAGTTCGCGGTGCTCGGCCAGCTGCAGGCCACCATGAGTGGCGGCGAGGCCGGTACCAAGTTCAAAGCGTTTCTGGCAGGCGTCGGCAATGCCCAGAAAGCGCTCGGCATCCAGTTCACCGATGCCGCAGGCAACATGCTGCCGGTGCTCACCATGCTGGACAAACTCAAGGCACGCTATGGCGACACCCTGAGCGTGGCCGAAGGGGACGAGCTCAAGAAGGCATTCGGCTCGGATGAAGCGGTCAGCATGATCAAGCTCCTGATGACCAACACTAAGGGGCTCGCCACCAACATCAACGCCCTGGCCAATACTCACGGCATGGGCAAGGCCGAACAGATGGCCGCCGCCATGACTGACCAGTGGCAGCGGGTCGAGCAAGCCTGGTTTGCCATCCGCGCCGCCGCGTTCGGGGTGGTACTGCCCGCCATCAACGCTGTAATGAGTGTCTTTGCCGATGGCGCCAACGAGGTGCTGCGCTGGACGCACCTCTTCCCGAACCTGACCAAGGTCATCAGCTATGCCCTGCTGGCCATCGTGGGGTTGAGCATGGTGACCGGTACCTGGATGCTGATCGCAGGGCTGGCCAAGCTGGCCACCCTGGGGCTCGGTATCGCCTGGTCCATCATCACCGCCCCGCTCGCCCTGCTCAATGCCGGGATGGCGACCTTTCGCGCCATCCTGCTGGCGGTCAACATCGCCATGTATGCCAACCCTGTGGGCCTCATCGTGGCGGGTATCGTGCTGCTGATCGGCGCCGTAGCGGCGGCCATCTACTACTGGGACGACCTGAAAAATAGCATGGCCGACTGGAGCGTGTTCAAGCTGCTCGGGCAGGCAGTGGATTGGCTGGTCGAGAAGCTGAACATGATCCCGGGCGTCAATATCGAGATGGGCAGCATGCCGGATCTCAACTTGCCCAATCAGGAGAAAATCAACGCTCCCCTCGCCCGCTTTAGCCAGGGCAACCAAAGCCGCGTACCGGCGGGCGGGCTGGGTCAGCAGCTGATCCAGGCCAACGCGGCCGCAACCACCGCCAACCAGAAGCCGCCCAAGTACCTGAGCATCGGGGAAGTTCATATGCACAACCAGAACCCGATGACCCCTGAGCAGATGGCAGAGAACGCCTGGCTGGAGACCCCGTAATGAGCGACGCCAAGTACATCGACATTTTGGTGGTGAATGGCGCCTGGCAACTCGATGCCGGCGGTCAGCCCCGTTACACCCAGGACCGCCACAGCATCGGCCAGGACATCAAGCACCGGATCATGGAGTCGGGGCTGGCCCGCAAGCTCATTGGCGAGCGCAGCCCGACCCTGCGCGCCGATGTGATGACCGAGATCGAACTGTTGGTTGAGAACGATGAGCGACTGGTGCCCGGCACCATCGTGATCCGCGAAGAAGCCCCCGAGCGGGTGCTGGTCACCGCCCGCACCTATGAATTTGGCGATCTGGAGGTAACCCTGTGAACCTGCGCCCCAACGTGGATTTTATGGCCCTGCTGGCCGAGACCGGTGCGCCGACCACCGAGCAGGCCATGGAGGCCGAGCTTAAAAAAGAGGTCGAGGCCGCCGGCTCCCTTATCACCAACGACAGCGATGTGAGCCCCTTCTGGCGACTGGTACGCGGGGTGGTGATGACCCCGGCGCTCTGGCTTATCCGCACCCTCCTGGCGGGCCATGTGCTGCCCAACACCTTCGCCGCTACCGCCACCGATGCCTATCTCGACCTCAAGGCGTGGGACGTGGACCTGACCCGCAAGGGGGCCCAGAAGACCCGCGGGGTGCTCAACTTCGTCAAGGCCAACCCGAGCGAAGCGGTCACCATCCCGGCCGATATCTGGGTCAGCACCGAGCGCATCAACGGCACCATCTACCGAGTCAAACCGCTGCAGGCGGTGGTGAGCCCCGCTGGTGAAGCGGTGGCCCGCGTGGTGTGCGAGGCCGAGTTCGCGGGCGCTGGCTGGAATCTGGCCCCGGGCTATTACAACCTGCTGAGCGAACCGGTCACCGGCATTTTGTCGGCCCGCAACGATGACAAAGAGTGGATAACCACCCAGGGCGCCGATGCAGAGAGCAACGATGCGCTGGGGCTGCGCATTCAAAACCAGTTCTCGGCGGTGGGCCGTTACCACATCGACGCGATTTACCGCTCGATGCTGGCGAGCGTCGCCGGCATTCGCGCCGATCACATCTTCTTCGAACATGAGGCACCACGGGGCCCAGGTACTGCCAACGCCTACATCCTGCTGGAGGTGGGCGCTACCCCGGCCAGCCTGATTGCCCAGCTTAACGACTACGTAGGCCGCCAAGGCAACCATGGCCACGGCGATGATCTCTTCGTGATGGCAATGCCCGAGACCCAACACAACCTCACCCTGGAACTGTGGCCGGTGGCCAACCTCAACGACGAGCAGAAGGCGGCCCTCAAGCTGGGCGCTGAATCGCTGGTCAAGGCGGCGTTTCGCCAGTCGGCAGATTTTCCAAGCGTCACCCGCACCTGGCCACGCTCGCGCTTTTCCCTCTCGCAACTGGCCCGCGAGCTGCACAGCCAGTTCCCGCAGCTGCAAAGCCTCAAGTTTGCACAAGATGACATCGTCTCGGGTCTGGCTATCCCGCGCCTGAACACGCTGGAGGTGACCCTCTATGACTAACCCGACCCCGCTTGAACATAGCCAACAGGCGCCGCGGCTCCCCGATACCTGCGCTCCCTGGTGGGAGGATGGCTACACCATCAGCCCGGCCCACGCCGAGCCCGGGTTTCTGGCCAAGGGCATCAACGCCTTCTGGCAACGACTCAAGGGGTGGCTGTTGCTGCCACTCGCCCAACAAGACCCGCTCACCTGCTCGGAGTCCCTGCTGGCGCTGCTCGCCTGGGAGCGGGACATCAGCCGCTTTAACGGCGAGCCGCTGCCGCTCTTTCGCAAGCGGGTCAAGTTCGCCTTTGTGAACGCCCGGGACGCCGGCGAGGTGGCCGGCTTTAAACGCATCTTCGAGCGCCTTGGCATCGGCTGGTGCGACATTCACGAACGGCAAGAAGGCGCCCCCTGGGATGTCATCACCATCGAGGTGACCGACAGCGCCCTCGCCGGCAACCAGCAACTGATGGAAACCCTTATTCAACACTATGGCCGCACCTGCCGCCGCTATCGGTTTCAGGTGGTTTATCCGGTCGCCAGCACCCTGCGCGTTGGCCGCATCGACATGAGCCAGCAGGTATTTGGCGCGACGCTTAAGAGGACCCCATGAGCCAGATCATTACCAACGCCTTCTCCCGCTACTGGCAGGAGTGCCTGACAAACCAGACGCCGGTGGTGCTCGATGAGTTCGTGCTGGCCAATGTGCCGGATCTCGACCCTGCCGCCCCTATCGACCCGGACAGCGGGCTGCCGCCAGCGGGACAGATTGTGCACCGCAACAAGGTTGACCAGCGCGGGCGCATCAACAACGACGCGGTGGCCTACACCATCGTGATGGACACCACGGTCGGCGATTTTGGCTTTAACGCCATGTACCTCATCAACAAGGCCAGCGGCATGGTGGGGATGATTGTCCACAAGGGGCTGGAGACGAAACTCAAGACTGACGAGGCAGCCGGCCAGACCGGTAACAGCCTGGTCAAATCCATGCTGATGGAGTACGACCGCGCCGCCGAGGCGGCCGCCACCCATGTGGACGCCAGCACCTGGCAGATTGACTATGCCGCTCGCCTGCGCGGGATGGACGATGACCTGCGCCTGCAGGCGCTGCAGTTCTTCGGGCCGGCCGCCTTCTACGGCGACGGCTTCAAGCTGGTCAACGAATCTGGCGTCTACAAGGTGCAGCCCGGGGTGGCCTATGTCGGCGGCCTGCGCGCAGAGCTCAACGAAGTGAAGAAAATCACTCCGGGCCCCAAGCCGGTGGGGCTCTGGCTCGATATCTACCGGGCGGGCTCCCTGCTCGATGCCTGGGTGAACCACTTCACCCTCACCCTGAGCGGGCCGGACATGGTGGATCACCTGGACAGCAACGGCTATCAGCACCATGTGGCCAAAGTGGCCATCATCAACAGCGACGGCAGCGTGACCGACGTGCGCCGCAAGCGCACCATCGAGCTGACCGGCGATGTCACCGGCAAAGGCATTCTGGAAGATGCCAAGGGCGTCACCATCGCGGTGGAGATCAAGGACGGCAGCCATCGCCACAAATGGGGCGATCTGGACGATGTGCCGGAGCTGGCCCTCAAGCGCCACCGTCACCCCTGGGAGAATATCGACGAGGTACCGGCCGGTCTTGGCACCTATGCCGCGGCCACCACCAATGTGGCTACCCAGTTAAGAGAGAAGAGCGGGTTTTATAATGCGTCGAACGGCGCCAACGGCATGCCGTTCGGGAGCGAGTGGAAGTATTACTTCAACGCAGCCCACGCCAATGCCAGCGGATACAACGGCATGATCGGGCTCGATTTTGCCGGCTCAGAAATGGGGTTTGCCACGGTCGAGAACGGCATTTTCAAAGGCTGGCGCCAGCTGTGGCACTCCGAAAGCAAGCGGATCCAGGTCAAGGCCGATGCCAACCCCATGTTCGAGATGCACATCCCGGGCAGACACGCCAGCGCGATGACTCTCCAACCAGATGGCTCTATTCATTGGTGGGGTACCGATGGTGCGGGGGGATGGGCAAATACAAGAGCCATCATGGCTTCAGGTTCCTTCCAGGTTGTCGGGTCTCATTGGGCGGCCAGTAACTCTCACGCCTATGCTGCCCAATGGGCAAACAATGCACCTTTTCACGTCGATTTTGGCGAAGTGCCGGGCGTGTCGGATTACTACCCGATCGTGAGGGGACGCAGCAGTGCAGCCAATGCCGGTTATCGAACCCAGGTTGAGCTCGGCATGCTGCGCTCGGGGAACGTTTGGGGGCAAGGCGTCCTTATGGTCGGAAGTGCTGAGCGAGCCACACCACAAGCAGTCTACACCTTTGACATCAACGGCAAATTTTATGCGCCGGGTGGAGTGCATGATGCAGGCCAGCGAGTCTACAGCCCAAATAATCCGCCCTCATGGTGGTCTATTACCAACAGGCCCCAGGTTGTTGAAGATATCCGCTTTACCGCCATGGTCATCAGGCAATACCCCGAAAGCGCCTCTATCTCCGAGTTTGGCAGTGGCGTCATTGTGACTGCAGCGACCTATGCCGAATTTGCCGATGTGTGTACTCAAGCGACGCGCCAGTTACAAAAGCTCATTAATGGCACTTGGGTGACGATCGCCTACTAAACCAAGGGGGAGTAAAAAATTGAAAGTTATTCACCATTACCTCGGATTTGAGACCTACCAGATTGAGCAAGGCGTGATGTTTTGCCGAGACAGTCAAAACAACGACTGGTACGACATATCCCGCACCATGTCCAACGATGTAAAGGTGCTTCATATGTTACTGGACGACAACCGGGTGTGTTCAACGTCTCGAGACCACACCATGCTCTATCCGGCTGGTTTTGACGTAGTGAGCGTTCGGTTAAACAAGTCAGACAAAGAACCTGTTTGTGGCGATTTCATTGAAATCGTCGGTGACGAGCTAACGATTGTCCCGCCGCCAATCCACATCGTTGAAGCTACCGCCAATAACGAACGAGCGCGGTTACTCAACATTGTTGATGCGTATATCGGACCACTACGGGATGCAAAAGAGATGGGACAGGCAAGCGAAGAGGAATTGGCTCGCCTGTTTGCCTGGCAGGAATACCGCATTGAGCTGATGCGCCTCCCCCAATCGGAGGGATGGCCTAGCGATGTGACTTGGCCGGATACCCCGCAATGAGTTGGACGAAAGGCATGCTGCACTGGCCTGCCAGCACCGGGACGATACATACCCGCGCCAGCGGGGTACTTGGCCAACTGCATGACAGCCAATCCGGTGCTGTGGCACGCTTGCAAGCTCTGGCGTCCAGAGCGCAATACCGCCCCACACCCATCAGCCAGGCCGCTGCCGCGCTGGAAGGTCTGCGCGGTGAGCTCGACCGGCTGCTGGTCACCGGCCGCTGCCTGACCGTAACCCCCTATCAGCATGGGGTGGGCCAGCACCAGGGCAATCAGTACAGCCTCGCCGCCCCCAACGCGGTGGCGACCTTGGTGGCCAAGCTGCAGGACGGGGCCGATCCCCTGCTGCCGACTGGCCAGTTACACGCCATCGCCTGGCTGGTCACCGGGAACAGCGAAACCGCGCTGGCCGATGCGTTGGCGCCGCTTTGCGCTATCCTGCCGCTACCGGAGTGGTGCGCAGCCCTGCGTCGCCTATCGGCCCACAACGATGCCATGAGCAAGCCTACCGCGGCCAAGGTTCCACGCTGGAAAGCAGATGAGCCGCTGGTATGGGATCCGCTGCGCTCGACTCGCTCACTGCTCGGGGCCGAGCTCGCCCAACTGGAAAGCCTGGCACAGGGGACTTCCACCCCGATCACCCAGCTGGCCATCCTGGCAGAACGCCGCGCGGCCAGACTTGCCGAGCTGCAGCAGGCTCTCGACCAACTGGCTGCCATTCATGGCCAGCTGTGGCATTGGCAAGCACAAGGTGATGCAGCAAGCCTGGCCGCCCAACTGGGCCAGAGCAGCCCGCCAGACCATAGCCACAGCATGACGGTTGGCGCCCTGCTGCTCTCCCCCTCCCCGCTCACCTTCTGGCAGGAGTTAACCCGATGAGCCAAACCGCCATGCTCACCCTGGACGGTGAGCCCATTGTGATGAAGTCGATGCGGATCACCGCATCGATGCAGTTTCAGGACAAGGACAGTAGCGGCCAGACCAGCTCGACCAGCAGCTCGGAGCAAGGGGCCAAAGCCAAGGAGCTCGATATCTCGGGCCTTATCCCCTTCAAGGATGAGCAGACCCTGAGCCGGTTGTTTGAGCTGGCCGATGCCAAAGGGGATGGCGGCAAGCGCCATATCTACCGGGTCGGGTCGCTCCTGGCCAAGTCAGTGAAGGTGCGTCAGGCCAAGTTCGCAGGGCGTATCACCGCCAGCGAACAGGAGGGGCTGCTGGCGTGGCAAGTGCAGTTCACCCTGCGCGAACACAACTCGGTACCCGAGAAGCGGGAACAGCGGATGCCAAAGGCGCCCGCTATCGTGGGCCAGGGCAGCGCCAACACCAAACCGGCCAAGCCATCAGAGGGAGCGCCCGCCTCCGAGCAGGAACAGCTGAGCTCGTGGGAGCAAGCCATCAAGGGGCTGGATAACAAACTGGGAGACCTGATGGCGTGAAACTCTCGACTAACCTCACCCTGGGCGGCCAACCAGGCAACCTCATCGACCACGATATCGTGCTGGATCTCTGCGCCGGCGGCCGCGCCGCCCTCACCATCGAGGGGAGCGCGGAGAAGGGGCAAACCCTGACCGTGGATCTGGGCTACAACGGCGAGCTGCGCCGCTGGTTTACCGGATACGTCTATGACGTGCAACCCGCCAGTAATGGCGCCTGCAAACTGCTGTGCCGCGAGTTGGCCGGTATGTTGGGAAGCACGTTTCCGGTCAGCCTCCAGCATGCCACCCTGCGCGGCCTGCTGGCCTGGCTGAGTGACCAGACCCTGCTCACCTTTTTGCTGCCTGACGGGGCCGACTATACCGATCGGCCTATCCCCAACTTCACCAGCGCCGGTACCGGCTATCAGCTACTGAACAACGCCGGTCGCGCCTTTGCGGTACCAGACTTCATCTGGCATCAGCAACCGGATGGCGCCATCTTTGTGGGCAGTCATGCCCATAGCCGTTGGGCGAATAGGCCAGTTGAGCTGGATCCGGCCTTCTCCGGCCGTCAGGCAGGAAACACCCTCACCACGGCGCCGATCCCGACCATGCGCCCGGGCGCTATCGTCAACGGCAAGCGGGTGGTGCGGGTGCGCCTCAAGGGTGACGAGATGACCCTCACCACGGCAACCCCCGGCAAACCGGTGAAGTCTCCGGAGCGGCGCAAGATGGAGGGCGAGTTCCCGGAGCTGGCCGACCAGATGCACCTACCCAAGTTCGGACGGGTCGAGGCCATCAGCGACAGCGCGACCGCTGGCCAGCTCAATGATCCGTTTCGCCCGCGCTATGCGGTGGACGTGCAACTGTTGGGGGAAGATGGCCAGCCGGACAAGGCCGCCCCACTCTATCGCGCCGTCCCGCTGCCGGTGATGTTCGGCGGGCCCGAGCAGGGGCTGCTGCAATTCCCCATTGAGGGAACCATCGTCGAGCTGGGGTTTGCCTTCGGGCGAGCTGACCGGCCATTTATTCGCACCGTGCTGGGCTCGGGCTGGCCGCTGCCGGACATCACCCCGGGCGAACAGCTCCAGCAGCAACGGGCCGAGGTGTTTAGTTACACCGATACCGTGGGCAACCAGCGCCGCCATACCGACCGCACCCAGCATGACAAGGCGCTGCTGATGCACCGCGAAGCAGACGAATACCAGGGCGAGTTCGGTCAGCACCGGCTAACCACCCGACAGCACAGCGTGGAGCAGATCGGGGCGATGAAGCGCATCGAGGCGCTCGGGGCCATCGAGCTGCTGGCTGGCGATGACTTGATGACTGGGAGCCTGGGCAATATGACCCACACCGCTGCCGGTGATCTGGTGGAGGTGATCGGGCAACTGCGGCGCAGTGTTGCCGGGGAGCTACAGCACTTTGAGGCTCCACGTTCGTGGATGGGCAGTGAAGGGATAAACATCTTCGGACTGCTGCTCCAGCTGATGAACCTGGTGGAGCAGTTGGCCGCTACCACCGCAAGCCATACCCACGGCGGGCCCCCACCCACCAATGCCGAGACCTTCAACGGCAAGAGCAAACAGGCCGGCCAGTTGGCCAAGACCCTCTCCCCCATCATCGAGTAGCCCACCAAGCGAAGAAGGCCCCACATTGTGGGGCCTTCTTCTATCTGCCTGACAGCGCCAAAGCATGGCCAGGGAAAGGCGCCGCATGTAGAGCACCATCTGGCAGGCGCACATCATACGCGACGTTCAGAGCCGAGCACAGCGGCCAGAGCACTACGGAAAACCCACGGCGGCGTCTGCGCCACGGAATCCGCGCTCATCCGCTCCCGCCTGCGGGCTTCACCAGGAAAATTTTTTGCAAAAGTGGATTACCGCAAAACCATATGCCCAGACCGCGCCAGATAAAGGATCCGCAGAGCGTTGAGGATCTGCAAAGAAGGATCTTTTTTGTAGGGTTTTGCAGTTTTCACTCTCTTATAGGTCACCTCATTAATTAGTAACCAATTGAATATAAAGATAAATGTAGAAATTTCGTAAGAATCTCACTCGTCCTAAAGGATCCAGAGAACATGAAGGCTGAGAGGAAAAAGCATTGAACTTCAGATGGTTAAGTAGAACTCACCACAAACAAGAAACTGAAGTTATGCAGGGAGGGACGACAGACCTAACAGGCCACAATCGTAAAGCTCGAAAGAGGATAAGAAGAGGGCTACATAACCAACGTTATGCCTAATCTTTAAAAACGTCTTTCAAAACGCGAGCACATCCACGCTTCGATTCTGACAAGCATGTTGAAAGTTTGAGTAAGCTTACTGTCATCCACGAAATTAGACTCATCTGTCACAAGCTTGCGTAGTTTAATGACAGATACCCCCATGTCCTCTTGAGTGGGGTCAAGCGAACGCAGACGAATCAGTAAGTTATTAATTCTTTGGACCTTTGCAACATTTATCTGTGCAACGATGACACCGTCATTAGGCTTTTTTTCTGCATTTTTCATCGCAGAACTACAAACTTCAGACAAGTCTTTAAGCGCAGTCTCTATCTGTTCAATAACCTTATTGATTTCAGTGTTTTTTGCTTGCGTCGCAGCGTTTTGACGATTCAAGAACGCACTAGCAAACCACCCTAAAAGGGTTATAGGTATTGTGGAAAGTGCTACAGCAGAGGTACTTGGCATTTCCCCATTTTTCACGCTGAAAACCAGGGTGATCAGGGCTGGAATGAAACAGACCTCGCACAACAATATCCATTTCCAATAACGGGCAATAAACGAGGCCCAGTGAGACTCACTTCTTCCCTTGCAGGGCATTGTTAATGTACTCTTTTATTTCCACAACAATAGAAGGGTCATCTTCTGATACCAAGTTATCACGCACAAACTTAATGCTATCGACGCTCACCCCAACTCGAACTAAACCACCAAAGACTTCTTCTAAAAATGAGGAACCATAGCCAAAGACACCATCCAGATTTACGCACACCTGTCCGTGCTGACGGATGGCTGGAATGAGGATGTCATCTCTAAAGGCCTCACCACTGTTTTCTCCCAGCTCCTTTGTTCTTGGCCCAGGAAAAACAGAAAAGTCTTTAACGAAAATGGTTTTCATTTCAAAACACCTTTAGGCAAAGGAATAGACCACTCAACGATTGTGCCTGCAATGGACTGTTCACTACTTTCTCTGGACTCTTTTAGAGCCGATTCATTACCATTCCTTGCTACATGATGGTAACGATAAACGCCTTTATTTGATATTACTGTGAGCCGCGAATTTGGAATTTTTTCAATCGCTGACTTCAAATCCTTTCCACCATTGCCACGGTAAGAGAGGCTTGTTCGGGTTCTCTTAACGTCCATAGCGGCCATGATGTAATCTGCATCACTGGAAAAAACACCGCCAACTTTCTGCTTCAAAAGATCCAGCAACCCCTTTGGTTGTGTCTGTTCTAACGTCGCCGGTATACCAACCCCTTTATCCCCGATCAAGACAGTCAACTTATCTGCAACTAGAGCAGTAAAACACCACCATCTGTGACCAGTGGGTTGTGCCCCTCTCCAAATTGAAGGGTAGTACGCGTGCTCAACAACGTTGTTCATTGCCTCAACTAAAGGGCCAAAAAGACGCTGGGCCTTGCCGCTTGTTCTTTGAACCAATGAGGCTTCAACAGCTTGGAGCATTTGTCCTGCGGCGTCACTATTCACCTTGACGCCTCGGATGATGTCCCAGCATTTCACATTCGCCATTTCACGCGACTGAAACTGTTTAAAACCTAATGCGGCATAAAAACCAAGCCGATTCAGAACGCTGTCGACAACACGAACACGATCTTTGCCGCCATTGATGTTCACTGCATGAGGACGAGTGACCCTGAAACGTGGCTTGACACCTTTGACATTGTTTAGTGCAAACTCCACGGATGAGATCATGGATAAAACGGCTGCTGCAGTTGCTACCTCAGTACACCGCAGGTTGATATGAACAACCTTTCTTGTCGTAGAGTTCGGATTACAAGGGGACTTGATTGCGTTGACTATCGAGCTGATAAAGCTCAGAGATTTGGCTCGATTTTTCTGGGCATACAGATCAATTACTTTAGGTGCATCTAAAGTAACCATATCACCATTATGTGAAAAACGACCACCTTTGCTCTTGGCTCCCCTGGCTCTGACTCGAATGGAAAACCGTCTCATGAAACGACGATGAGCTGCCCTCAACCATTCCTTTGAGTTTCTCTTTTCTAGCAGCTTCATTCAGTTCCCCATGAAAAAAAAGCTAGTCATTATCGCAAGTTATCAAAAGACAAAGTATCTGGTCATTTATACAGCGGAAAACACAGTGTAGCCATTTCTGCCGCCACTTTGCCGCCATTCAGGACTAGAAAAACTTAAGGCCACCCGCTTGGGTGGCCTTAAGTCATTGAATTCTAAATGGTGCCCGGGGTCGGACTCGAACCGACACGGTTATTCACCGGCGGATTTTGAATCCGCTGCGTCTACCGATTTCGCCACCCGGGCAACTGCGAGGGATTATACGAATGGCGCGATGCCATGCAAGGTGTTTTTCGATTGAACACTCCCGTTTGTTCATTTATTCAACGCCTTGCCGATGCGGGGCCAGTTACATAGAATGCCGCCATCATCTTAATGGAATAAAAACGATGGCCAAGCCTAAAAAAGTCCAACAAAAATCCCCCTCTCCCGCCACTCAGCCATACCCGTCAGCAGGTCTGCTGCGTCGCCTCGGCGCCCTGATCTATGATGCGCTGGTGGTGACTTCGCTGCTGATCATCGCCGGCTTTATCGGCATGGGGGTCGCCAAGCTGCTGCTGGTCACCGGCATGGCTAGCGTACCGGCGGGTGAAGATACCGTCTGGTTGCTGACCCGCCACCCCCTGAGCCTGATCTACACCCTGTGGCTCGCCTTCGTCATCTGCGGTTTCTACACCTGGTTCTGGACCCGCGCTGGCCAGACCGTCGGCATGCGCGCCTGGCGGCTGCGCATTCAGAACGAAGATGGCAGCCATATCCGTATTACCCAGGCGCTGATCCGTCTCGCCACTGCCGCCTTTGGTCTGGGCAACCTGATGTGCCTGTTCAACCGCAAGCGCCCACGGGCGTTCCAGGATATCTGGGCCGAATGCGAAGTGATTGTGCTGAGCAAAGAGGCAAATCTGGAATTGTTGAACAAGTAATACCGGATCAATGCAATAACGAAAGAGGGCACCAGCAGGTGCCCTCTTTGTATTACCACGTGTGAATTACTGCTTGCGGCTGAGGATGTAGAAGGAGATGCCGCCAAACAGCAGGCTGGGCGCGACAGCCGCCAGAATGGGCGGTACCGCATAGACCAGACTGATGGGGCCAAACACCCGATCACTCACATAGACGGCAAAGCCGGTCATGATCCCCATCAGCATCCGCGCGCCCATGCTCACCGAGCGTAGTGGGCCGAAGATGAAGGAGGAGGCCAGCAGGATCATCGCCACCACCGAGAGCGGTGACAGCAGTTTGCGCCACATCTCCAGCTTGTAGCGACCGGCATCCTGCTTGTTGGCGTCCAGGTAACCGATGTAGTCGAGCAGACCGGAGACCGAGAGATTCTCGGGGTCGATACTCACCACCCCCAGCTGCTTGGGCGTCAGCTCCGAGCTCCACTCCATCTTGTCGTGCTCTTCACTGCGGATCTGAGCCGGGTCGTCGAAGCGGGTAACCTGCGTCTGCTTGAGCAGCCAGTGATGCCTTTCAAATACCCCCTCCCGTGCCTGCACCACGTCGATCAGCTTGCGCTCGGGGGTGAAACGATAGAGGGTGATGCCGGTCAGGGCACCATCGTTGCGCACCCCGTTGATATTAACGAAGTTGTTGCCATCCCGTGCCCACACCCCGTAGGCCGAGACGGTAAGCCGCCCTTCCGACATGGCACCGGCACGGATATCATCCGCCATCCGTTTGGCGACAGGGGCCACATACTCCCCCATCAGTCCTACCAGGATCATCAGCGGGATTGCTGTCTTGAGCGCCGCCATCACAATACTGATCTTGGAGCGACCCGCCGCCTGCATCACCACCAGTTCGGAGCTGGTCGCCAGCTGGCCCAGACCGATCAGACCGCCCAGCAGCGCCGCCAGCGGGAAGAAGAGCACCGCCTCCTTGGGCATGGAGAGCAACACATAGTAGAGAGCATTGATCATGTCGTAGTTGCCCTCTCCGACAGACTTGAGCTGTTCCACATACTTGATGAGCGCCGCAAGACCAACCAGCGTGAGCTCACACAGCAGGATCGACATAAAAATGACCCTGCCGATATATCTATCGAGAATGCCAAACATCAGCGGTAGTTCCTATGTGGCTTCATCATTTTGATTTGTTTATGAAATATTTGCTCTTTACCCCGTTCCACCAGCTGGTGCCCTGCAAATTGAGGGGCAGGCCAATAAACAGCAGATAACCGAGCGGAACCAGGAACATCCCCGGCCAGTAGGGCAACCGGCCACTGTCGATAGCCGAGCGGGCAGCACTGAGCAGCAGGAAGTAGGAGAGATAGAGCATGATGGCCGGCAACAGCTTGGCGTAGCGCCCCTGACGGGGGTTGACCCGAGCCAGCGGAACTACCAGCAGGGTGAGCACCGGAATGGAGAGGGGCAGCGAGATACGCCATTGCAATTCACCCATCATGTCGTTTTCCTGGGTACCCAGCAGCTCCATGGTGGGTTTGGCCGCCGCCTTGCGGTTGGAGCGCTCCATCTCCTGCTGACGGATCACCAGACCATACTCGCGAAAATCGGAGATCTGGAACTGCTTGCCGGAGAAGTTGCCTTCATAGCGGGAACCATCCTTCAGAGTCAGCCACTGCAGACCATTCTCATCGACCGTCACCACCCCTTCGCTCGCCACCACCACCGAGGGAGGATTGTTCCCCTCCGCCCGCTGCAGCACGAAGATCTTTTGCAGTTTTGAGCCGTTGTCGTTCAAATCCTGGATATAGGCAACCAGGCGCCCTTTGTCGAGCTCCATAAAGCGGCCCGCCTGCAGGAAGGAGATACCCGGATCCGACTTGAACTCGTCGATCACCTGATACTCGCGCTCCTTGGCTTGTGGGGCGATCCAGCCGGTGTTGAACGCCGCGACTACCGCCGTCAGCAAGGCCAGCAACATGGCGCTGCGCATCACGAAACGGTGGCTGAAGCCGACCGCATGCATCACCGTCATCTCGCTTTCGGCGTAGAGGCGACCATGGGCAAACAAAATGGCTAAAAAGAGACTGATAGGCAGCATCAACAGCGCCATATTGGGCAAGTTGAGCAGCAGCAGGGTGGAGACCAGACGTGTCGGCACCTCGCCATCGGCGGCGTCACCGATGATCTTGATAAATTGTTGGCTGACAAAGATAAGCAGCAATACGAATAACACTGCCAGCTGGGTTTTCAGGGTTTCCCTGAACAAATATCGGAAAACGATCACAGTCATTCCCAAGTAAACTTGTGTTTTTAGTCGAATGCCTGAAAAATAGGGCCGTATATTGGATTTTTACCAGTTTGAACTGCGGAGCCTGTGGCTGTTCGCTCCGCCTCTGATACCCCAACAAGCACCGCATTATTCAATAAAAGGTGCCTTTTGTCTTTAGGATGTAGGAGATTCCATGGAGTTCAGTGTAAAGAGTGGCAGTCCAGAGAAGCAACGGAGCGCCTGCGTCGTAGTCGGCGTATTTGAGCCTCGTCGCCTCTCTCCGGTTGCCGAACAACTGGACAAGATCAGCGATGGCTATATCAGTTCGCTGCTGCGCCGTGGCGACCTGGAAGGGAAACCAGGCCAGATGCTGCTGCTGCATCAAGTACCGGGCGTGCTCAGCGAGCGCGTACTGCTGGTCGGATGCGGCAAGGAGCGGGAACTCGACGAACGCCAGTACAAGCAGATCATCAACAAGACCATCACCACCCTGAACGAAACCGGCTCCATGGAAGCGGTCTGCTTCCTCACCGAACTGCACGTCAAGGGTCGGGATACCTATTGGAAGGTGCGCCAGGCGGTAGAAACCACCAAGGCGGGCCTCTACAGCTTTGATCAGTTCAAGACCAACAAGGCCGAGCCACGTCGCCCGCTGCGCAAGCTGGTATTCAACGTGCCGACGCGTCGGGAACTGACCATTGGTGAAAAAGCCATCGCTCACGGTCTGGCCGTGGCCAAGGGTGTGCGGGTCTGCCGCGACGTGGCGAACATGCCGCCCAACGTCTGCAACCCGGCCTATCTGGCCTCCCAGGCCCGTCGTCTGGCCGATGCCTACGACAACATCACCACCAAGGTGGTGGGCGAGCAGGAGATGGCCGAACTCGGCATGAACTCCTATCTGGCGGTGGCCCGCGGCTCCGACAACGAAGCCATGATGGCCATCATCGAATACAAGGGTCATCCGGATGCCAAGCCCATCGTGCTGGTCGGCAAGGGTCTGACCTTTGACTCCGGCGGCATCTCCATCAAACCGGCCGACGGCATGGACGAGATGAAGTACGACATGGGTGGCGCCGCCTCCGTGCTCGGTACCATGCATGCGCTGGCCCAGCTGCAACTGCCGATCAACGTCATCGGCGTGCTGGCAGGCTGCGAGAACATGCCGGGTGGCAACGCCTATCGCCCGGGTGACATCCTCACCTCCATGTCCGGCCAGACCATCGAAGTGCTCAACACCGATGCGGAAGGTCGTCTGGTGCTGTGTGATGCGCTGACCTATGTGGACCGCTTCGATCCGGAAACCGTGATCGACGTGGCGACCCTGACCGGTGCCTGCGTCATCGCGCTGGGCCACCACACCTCGGGTCTGCTGGCCAACCACAACCCGCTGGCCCACGAGCTGCTCAACGCCTCCGAGCAGGCGGGTGATCGCGCCTGGCGTCTGCCGCTGTTTGACGAGTATCAGGAGCAGATTGACAGCCCGTTCGCCGACATGGCCAACATCGGCGGTCGTCCGGCCGGTACCATCACCGCGGCCGCCTTCCTGTCACGCTTTACCAAGAAGTACAACTGGGCCCACCTGGATATCGCCGGGACCGCCTGGAAGAGTGGCAAGGATAAAGGCTCCACCGGGCGTCCGGTGCCCCTGCTGACCCAGTTCCTGCTGAACCGGGCTGGCGTGGATATCGAAGAGAAAGAGTAACTCTCCAGTCCCTGCCGATGGCTGCATCGGAAGGGTTGGCGTTACCCTGAACCACAAGGAAGAGGCCCGCCTCTTCCTTGTTTCATTCTTGAATCAGTGAGTTGCGGGCGGGAAATGCCCCGTCAGCCTCATGAGGCGGTCAACAGTCCGTCACCGCAAAACGGGATCAACCTGATGAGCCAAGTGACCTTTTACCTGATGAGCGAACAGGATGACACGCAGGCCTCTGCGGTCGAGCGACTGGCCTGTACTCTTGCGGCCGAGTCGTGGGGCGTGGGCCATATCTACCTGTTCTGCAACGATGAGGCCCAGGCCCTGCGTCTGGACGAGCTGTTGTGGCAACTGCCACCGGAGCGCTTCGTGCCGCACCAGCTGCAAGGCGAAAGCGGTATGGCCCCGGTGGAGATCGGCTATCAGCCACCGAAACGGCGCTACGCCCGCCTCATCAATCTGGCCACTGCGACACCTTTGTTTGCAGGACACTTCGCTCAAGTGGTAGATTTTGTCCCCACTGACGAAACACAAAAGCAGCAAGCTCGCGAGCGCTACAAGCACTATCGCCAGGCAGGCCATGCCCTCGAAATGAGGGAGCAGCCCGTCCTTGCCGCACCGGATCCGGCGCAGCCCTGACTGCAACCAATTGATCCATAAAGAATCAACACCAGACTCCATCCATCCAGATTACGGCGAGACCATGGAAAAGACTTTTAATCACAACGCCATCGAACAGGCGCTCTATCAGCACTGGGAAGCACAGGGTTACTTCAAGCCCCACGGCGACACCAGCAAAGACTCCTTCTGCATCATGATCCCGCCGCCGAACGTCACCGGCAGCCTGCACATGGGTCACGCCTTCCAGCAAACCCTGATGGATACCCTGATCCGCTACAACCGCATGCAGGGCAAAAACACCCTGTGGCAGGCAGGTACCGACCATGCCGGTATCGCCACCCAGATGGTGGTTGAGCGCAAGATCGCCGCAGAAGAGGGCAAGACTCGCCACGATTACGGCCGTGATGCCTTCATCGACAAGATTTGGCAGTGGAAAGAAGAGTCCGGTGGCACCATCACCCGCCAGATGCGCCGTCTGGGCGACTCCGTGGATTGGGAGCGCGAGCGCTTCACCATGGATGAGGGTCTCTCTGCCGCCGTGCAGGAAGTGTTCGTCCGTCTTTACGAAGATGGCCTGATGTACCGCGGCAAGCGTCTGGTGAACTGGGACCCGAAACTCAACACCGCCATCTCCGATCTGGAAGTGGAGAACCGCGAGATCAAGGGCCACATGTGGCACCTGCGCTATCCGCTGGCCAACGGCGCCAAGACCGCTGAAGGCAAGGATTACCTGATCGTCGCCACCACTCGTCCGGAGACCATGCTGGGCGATACCGCTGTGGCCGTGAACCCGGAAGACCCGCGCTACAAGGCGCTGATCGGCCAGCACATCCTGCTGCCGCTGGTGAACCGTCTGATCCCCATCGTTGCCGACGAACACGCCGACATGGAGAAAGGCACCGGTTGCGTGAAGATCACCCCGGCCCACGACTTCAACGATAACGAAGTGGGCAAGCGCCACAGCCTGCCGATGATCAACATCTTCACCCTGGACGCTCACGTGCGTGCCGAGGCCGAAGTGGTCGACACCAACGGCAACCCGAGCACCGCCTACGATGCCGCCCTGCCGAGCGAATTCGCCGGTCTGGAGCGCTTCGCCGCCCGTAAAGCGATTCTGGCCAAGCTGGAAGAGCTGGGTCTGCTGGACGAGATCAAGGATCACGTGCTGCAACAGCCTTACGGCGATCGCGGTGGCGTGCCCATCGAGCCGATGCTGACCGACCAGTGGTACGTGCGCGTGGCACCGATGGCCAAGACTGCCATCGAAGCGGTGGAAGATGGCCGCATCCAGTTCGTGCCGAAACAGTACGAAAACATGTACTTCTCCTGGATGCGCGACATTCAGGACTGGTGCGTTTCCCGTCAGCTGTGGTGGGGTCACCGCATCCCGGCATGGTATGACGACGCCGGCAATGTCTACGTGGGCCGCAGCGAAGATGAAGTGCGCGCCAAGCACAGCATCCCGGCCGTAACCGTACTGCGTCAGGACGAAGACGTGCTCGACACCTGGTTCAGCTCTGCTCTGTGGACCTTCTCCACTCTGGGCTGGCCGAACAACACCGAGGCACTCAAGACCTTCCACCCGACCGACGTGCTGATGAGCGGCTTCGACATCATCTTCTTCTGGATTGCCCGGATGATCATGATGACCATGCACTTCATCAAGGACGAAAACGGCCAGCCGCAAGTCCCGTTCAAGACCGTCTACATCACCGGTCTTATCCGTGACGAAGAAGGCCAGAAGATGTCCAAGTCCAAGGGCAACGTGCTGGACCCCCTCGACATGATCGACGGCATCTCGCTGGAAGATCTGCTGGAGAAGCGCACCGGCAACATGATGCAGCCGCAGATGGCCGAGAAGATCGCCAAGCGTACCGCCAAGCAATTCCCGGAAGGGATCGATGCCCACGGTACCGACGCCCTGCGCTTCACGCTGGCAGCACTGGCCTCTACCGGTCGTGACATCAACTGGGACATGAAGCGCCTGGACGGCTACAACAACTTCTGCAACAAGTTGTGGAACGCCTCCCGCTATGTGCTGATGAACACCGAAGATCAGGATTGTGGCTTCAACGGCGGCGAGATGCAGTTCAGTCTGGCTGATCGCTGGATCCAGTCCCAGCTGCAAGTGGCCATCCGTGACTTCCGTACCGCCCTCGATACTTACCGCTTCGATATCGCGGCAGGCGTGCTGTACGAATTTATCTGGAACCAGTTCTGTGACTGGTATCTGGAGCTGACCAAGCCGGTGCTGACCAAGGGTTCCGAGGCCGAGCAGCGCGCTGCCCGCCACACCCTCGTCAGCGTCCTCGAGACCCTGCTGCGTCTGGCACACCCGATCATCCCGTTCATCACCGAGACCATCTGGAAATCGGTCGCTCCGCTGGCTGGCGTACACGCCGACACCATCATGATTCAGGCTTTCCCGGAATTCGACGCCGCCAAGGTGGACGAAGCCGCGATGGCGGATCAGGAGTGGGTGAAGGAGTTCATCGTCAGCATCCGCAACATCCGCGCCGAGATGAACGTGGCACCGAGCGTGCCCCTCAACGTGCTGCTCCAGTGCGATGCCAAGGATGCCCAGCGCGCCGCTGACAACGAGGCCTTCCTCAAGTCGCTGGCCCGCCTGGAGTCCATCCGCGTTCTGGCGGACGGTGAAACCGCCCCGCTGTCGGTGAAGAAGCTGATCGGTGCGACCGAGCTGATGATCCCGATGGCCGGTCTCATCGACAAGGATGCCGAACTGGCCCGTCTGGCCAAAGAGGTTGCCCGTCTGGTCGGCGAGTGCGGCCGTATCGAAGGCAAGCTTGGCAACGAAGCCTTCGTTGCCAAGGCGCCGGAAGCGGTCATCGCCAAAGAGCGCGAGAAGCTGGAAGATTACCGTCTCCAGCTGACCAAGCTGGAAGCTCAGCAGGCCGAGATCGCCGCGCTGTAATCACCGCCCCAACCGATACAACAAAGCCCCCTGCCAAGGGGGCTTTTTCATATCCGCGTTTCTCGTTTCAGCTCACCAGCAGCCAGCCGCAGAAGCCGAAATAGAGCAGCGCGGCCAGTACCAACCGCTCTGCAGTCATCACTCCCTTTCTGAAGCCCCACCAGAGCAACCCTACCGCCAGCAGCGTGACCAACGAGGAGGCCATCATGGCGCCATCCAGCAGCCAGGGGGTAAAGAGCAGACAGAACGCCTTGGGGATAGTGCCCTGGATCATCATGGCCCCGGAGATATTGGCCAGTGCCAGCCGGTTCTTACCCTGTCGCACCCAGATCAGCACGTTCATCAACTCCGGCATCTCGGTCGCCACCGGGCTCAGCAGCAGGGCCGCCAGCACCGGCGAGAGGCCAAACAGCTCGCCCATGCTCTCCAGCTGATGAACAAACAGCTGCGCCGCCAGCGCCACCACTACCAGCGCCGCCAGCGTCTGCAGCAGCACCTTGCCAAGGGGCGGGATCCCGGCATTTGGAGCCAGCTTGAGGGGCTCCGGCAGCTCGACCTCATGGCTGTCGCTTTGTTTCAGCTCGCGCCTCACATAAACGAGGTAGACCAGCACGAACAGAGGCGCCAACCAGCTCTTGCCGGTGAAGGCGACCAGACCCAGCATGGTCGCCACCAAAAAGATCCCCATAAACCAGCGCTGATCCCGGCCAATCTCGCGCTGTACCTCCCCATTGATGGCGCGCTCGGTACGCCCCATGCAAAGCAGCAGAGTGAGACCGACTGCACCATAGCCGATGGTGGCCAGCACCAGCGGCCCGCCGAGGGCGGCGCCGATGCCGATCTCCTGCTGGACGGTCGTGTTGCCCATCAGCAGGGCGGTCAGGGTGACGATGCATTCGGGCAGGGCCGTACCCAGTGCAGCCAGCAGCGAACCAGTGGCACTTTGCGAGAGTTTGAAGTGGTGTCCGGTCCATTCGATGCCGTTGACGAAGTATTCGCAGGCAAGGTAGATGGTGACCGCAGAGACGAGAAATAACAGCAGGGTAATCAACATAATAGATACCGCCAGGCGAGCAGAATAACCGATGGACCCGACATGGCTCGCCCGGCTGGCGTGCATATCGAGGCCAAAGGTCTTGCAGAGCGATAGTGCCTATCGCCGCCCATGCCATGGATGCGAGGATCCAAGAGTGTTGACATGGGCCCGGCCCGGAATACGGGCGGGTTGCTACTCCCCAATGACTGAGGGGACGTTTTACCAACTCGACCGTCACCTCACAAGGCAAATTACTGATAACTCATTCAATAAGTTGTAAGGAAATGTATCGCCAGCCTCCCCTCCCAGGCGCCATTACGCTGTTGGCACACCGATTGCTGTAGGTAGTTCACTATCCACAACAGTTTGGGAAGGATGAACAATGAAACGGTGGATCCAACATTTCTATCAACTGAACCGCCTCAATTGGCTGATGGTCTGGTTGTTGCTCTGCTGCAGCATCATTCTGCTGTTTCCGGCCGGGCTGATGAAAGGGGCCGTCAGCCAGTGGGCTGCGGATCATGCGGCCTGGCTGGGGGTCGGCATGCTGATCGCCATCTCCTACTTCTGCAGTCAGGGCTTCCTGATCGCCTGGGAGTGGGCTTGCGAAGAGTGGCAGGCGCGCCGTCAGCAGGACCAGCTGGCCCAGATGATCGGCTTCCTCGACTTCAACGAAAAGGCGGTGCTGCGCGAGTTCGTGCTGCAGCGTAAAAGCGTCATAAACTTGCCGATCACCGAGCCCGCCGTCAAAAACCTGATGGATGCCGGCGTCCTCACCTATGCCTACGGCAAGCCGACCCGAGATAAGGATGACGAGAACCAGATCCGCGCCCTGATGATCGCCCTGCCCGCCCGACCGCTGCTCACCTACAAGGTGCTGGGGCTGTCGCGTGGCAAGATGAGCGACGAACAGGTGGAGCAGATCATGAACGCCCGCCCCAAGTTCGCCCAGAAGGGGTTCCAGCGCTAACCGCCGCCCAACCGCCAGATGCACAAGAGCCGGACACTGTCCGGCTCTCTAATTTCTGCGCGATGCTCTGTACCATCCCTTACGTCTTGTTGTGCCCTAACCCTTTAGGCTGGAGCAAAAGCTCACATCCGCAACCTTGGTCAGCGGATCGAAGCTGTGATAGAGCTCGAAACAGGGTCGATCATCAAATTCGAAACCGGCCGCTACCACCTCACCGATATGTTGCTGCCAGAGTGCGGGGTACTGGGCCGGGTCGGTCACGGTAAAACGTGACTGGCCATAGCGGCCGCCCGCCAGCTGCTGGATCTCCACATTGCCACTTCCCCTGGTGCCCGCCGGCACGGTGACGCAAATATCGGTGCGGCACTGCTGGGGAGCCGTCACTTCGGGGTTGTCGTGGTAGATGAAGATCCACTCCCCTTCGGCCAAGCCCAACCCGACAGCCCATTGATAGAGCTGGTCACACACCGGCTCATAGCCTATGCCGTAAGGGCCGGTGACCCGGATATAGGCCAGAGTGCGCGCAGCCATCTGTTCGGTTTTCATCTGTAGCCTCCTTTCACTGGAACGGCCTTCAGCATAATCAGAGACCCGGGCAGCCGCGTGTCCATTCTTGCTCAGTTGCAAGAGTGACGGCTGGCGGCGCAACATCCCCGGTGCCATGGCAAACTGCTTGCGAAACGCCTTGGCAAAGGCCTGTGAGCTGGCAAAACCGGCCGAGAAGGCAATCTCGGTGATCGGGTCGCGACTGTAGCAGAGAGAGCGAGCAGCCCGCTCCAACCGCAGGCGGCGCTGCATCTCGGTCGGGGTTTCACCGGTGACGGCGGTAAAGACCCGATGAAAGTGATAGCTGGAGAGCGCCGCAAGACTGGCCGCCTCACTGAGGCAGAGCTCGGGATTCTGCTCCAGCGCCCGGATCACCGGGCGCAATCTGGCCTGATAATCGACCATGCCGTTAGCGACTGACGCCCCCCGCAACTCTGGCCATATAGAACACATCCACATAGCGCCCTTGCCGGAAGGCATAGTCACGAGCCAGCCCCTCCTGCGTGAAACCGAACTTGCGATAGAGCGCCTGTGCGGCCTCATTGTCGGTATAGACGGTCAGCTCAATCCGGTGCAGGTTGAGCCAGTTATCGGCCAGATCCAACGCCGCAGCCATCAGGGCAGAGCCCACCCCCTTGCCTGCCCAGTCATCCCGTACCCCCATACCGATACAGGCCACATGCTTGCGTCTCGGATTGGGCTCAACCAGCAGCGAGAGCTGGCCTACCAGCAAGCCGTCAACATCGGCGACCAGTGCCACCACGCTGTCACTCTCCAACCGCTTCTGCCACTGGCTAAGGGGAGACATAGGCAAGTGCAAAGTGCCCGCCTGGGCATTGGGCATGGCATAGAGATCCCGCAAGGCGGGGGCATCGGCGGATTCGGCATGACGGATGGTAATCTGCATATGAGGCTCCTTCTCGAAACGTCCATCATGCATCATCCATCGCATCAGTCCATACAACCGGCACGGTCAGAGTGATTTATTGTCGGCAGACAGGGCTGCACACTGAGCCATTCAGCCAGTTTCATAGGTGAAAAAAAACGGAGCAAACGCTCCGTTTTTAAATGCTTTATCAATCCCGGACGGAACGCGCTTCGCGCTCTTGCCGCTCCCTTGCCAACAGGCGTTTGTACCACCAGCTACTGCGACGACGTTGTGCATTAGAAGAGCGACGAGCCATTTCTTAGGTTCCAGCCAAGAGTAGAAAGGAGCTGCATTATGCGACAGGGATCACGTCCATGTCTTTAGCTGGATCAAGAAAAGCCTCACTGGCCCCTTGAAATCCTCTTCTGGTTTTGCTGCCATGTGGCCACTGGCAGCACCATCGCAGGGGAACGCCAGACTCTCAGGCCCACTCCAGCAATCAACCCGGCCCCGAGTTTACTTGACTGACAATCATACTGCCTGCTGGCATTGTGGAACCAATATGGTAGCCTGCCAGCGCCTGCGGGCAGTCTCTCGCTGCCACGCGCAAACTTCCGGTGAATTTGTCACGTCCTGACAAAAATATAACCTTATTTATCAAATCGTTATTTGGATATTATCCCAATGCGTATCATGCCGTTGCTTCAGGCGGCCTGCCTGAGCCTGATGTTGTCCGCCTGCGTTGCCCCATTGCTGATGATGAGCCCCACCAGCCAGCTGATGTGGGCCCTGCTCAAGCCGCTGGTCGGCTTTGACCCGAACGAGGTCAATCTGTTCGAACAACCCCTGATCAAGGATCGGATGACCGCCATCCTTGGCCCCAACTACGACAGCACCATGCAGTTGCTCAAGACTGCCGACAAGTTACAGCAGGAGGGGCCGCTTTTCTATGTGGTCTCCGAGTATGCGCCGGTGCCGGATATCGCCAAGCAAGCGGGGATGGTGTGGAACTCGCAAACCAACCAGATGTCGGTATTGCTGCAAAAAGGGGATGGCACCACCCTGACCTTCGGCGAAAATCTGGCAGGCACGGCACCGACCTGGCCAACCGCCATGCAGGGCTGGCAGACCCCCACCAGCCAGCTCACCCCGGCGGCCAATGCCCTGACCGGCGCAGCGACCAGTCAGAGTGGCGCCTCCCCCTTCTCCCTTGGCAGCGCGCTGGGCACAGTGACCCGCGGCGTCGCCGGCTCGCTGACCAACAGCGCAAGTCAGGCCATCAGCGGCACAGCCGCCAACGCCACAGGGCAGGCCACCCAAACGGTGAGCCAAAGCGCGACCGCACTTACCCGCACAGCAACCACCGCAGTCACTGCACCCGCCAAACAGGCGGTGAGCAGCTCCACCGCCACCGTGACGCAAGAGGCCACCAAGGCCGTTGCCGCTCCAGCCAAGCAGGCCGTCAGTAGCGCCGCTGCCACCGCGACCCAAGAAGCCACCAAGGCCGTTGCCGCTCCTGCCAAACAGGCTGTCAGCAGTGCCACTGCAACCGTGACGCAAGAGGCAACCAAGGCTGTTGCCGTTCCTGCCAAACAGGCCGTCAGCAGCGCCACTGCGACCGCGACGCAGGAAGTCTCCAAGGCCGTTGCCATTCCTGCCAAGCAAGCAGTCAGCAGCGCAGCTGCGACCGCGACGCAAGAAGCTACCAAGGCCGTTGCCGCTCCTGCCAAACAAGCCGTCAGCAGCGCTACAGCAACCGCGGCGCAAGAAGCTACCAAGGCTGTTGCCGCTCCAGCCAAACAGGCAGTCAGCAGTGCCGCCGCTACCGTGACGCAAGAGGCAACCAAGGCCGTTGCAGAACCAGCCCAGCAGGCCGTCAGTGCCGCATCCCATACGGCTGGAGAGAGCGTCGCCGATGCCGCCAGAGCGGCGGAAGCCAAGGCTCGCGCCAAGGCAGAGGCGGAGATGGAAGCCCTGCTGAAATAAACCGACAGGCCACCGCAAGGTGGCCTGTTTTTTATCCCGCTACCGGATCATGACGTTATGGAAAAGGCCACATAGACTGTTAGGTAACTACCCGCACAAGGAGTGCATCATGCGTCGTCTGCTCCCTGCTCTCGCTTCTCTCGCCCTGTTTATCGCGCTCCCTGCTCCGGCACTTATCTACTATTCGGAGCAGAACATGCCACTCAATGGCCAGGATAAAAATGGTCAGCCTGTGGGGTTGGCGGTCGAGTTGCTGCGCCTGATGTGGCGCGAAATGGGAGAGCCGGAGCAACCCATCCACTTTCTGCCCTGGGCCCGCGGCTGGTATCTGCTGACCCAGCAGCAAGAGGCCGTGCTCTTTACCACGGCGCACACCAAGGAGCGGGATCCCCACTTCCTCTGGGTCTGCCCCATCAGCCACTCCAGGGTCGCGCTGGTCGGCCGCAAGCAGGATGCCCCCAAAGTGGCCAGCAAAGCGGATCTCGCCAAGCTGCAGATTGGTGTGATGCAGGCAGATGTCGGGGAGCAGTTGCTGCTCAACCGCGGGATCAGCCCGGGCAATATGATGTCGGTGGAGCGCATGGATCAGGTGGTGCGCCAGCTCATCATGGCACGCACCGATCTGGTGGCGGGCAACGAGGTGATGTTGCGCCATCAGGCCAAAGAGCTGGGTTTCCCCAGCGAGGATTTTGTCACCGTCGCGATTATTGAAGAGCAGGACAACTGCTTCGCCTTCAACCTGAGGGCAGACAAGCAACAGGTTGCCCGCCTGCAACAGGCGCTGGACAAGGTCAGACGGGGGGATGAATACAAGCAGCTGATGAAGCGCTACCAGTTGCTCAGTATCCTGCCCGAAACCACTCCCACCATCCCGCGCCTCGAGTAACCCCGGCCCGCCCTATGGCGGGCTCTCTCTATCTCCCGCCGATGACGCCTGTGATGCCTCCACCGGAGCCGTAATGAGGTGGTTCAGAAAGAGATTGAACAGCTCGGCCCGCGAGCCGAGCCGCAACTTGCCGTAGAGGTGCTTGCGGTGATTCTTCACCGTGCCGCTGCCAATCCCGAGCTCCGCGGCAATCGCCTCGGTATCCAGCCCCTGCAGCAGCAACTCCGCCACCTGCCGCTCACGCCGGGTAAGCCTATCGCCCCCGACACTCGCCATCGCTTGCTCCACCGCACTCTTGAGGCTGGCGCTGTCTGGCAGTGCAGTGCTCTGGGCCAGCAGCGGCTGGCTCTGCCGCCACTGCTGACGACAGAGCGAATGTACCAGCGGGAACAGCTGCTCCAGCCTCGCCAGCTCGTCACGACTGAGGGTACTGCGCTTGTCGAGCCGCCCCAGAAACAGCATCAGCGTCAGTCCATCCCGCACCGGCAGGATCAGCCCCACCTCCTCCTGCCAGCCGGTGGCCCGATAGAAGTGGTGGCGATATTCGGGATCGAGCCGCCCTTGGGAGACCTGCGCCAGGGTCCAGACGCCGGCAGGCAAGCCCTGCTCCAGCGCCTGCATAAAGGGATCCTGGCTGAAGTGGCTGGTGAGGTAGCGGTCAAACAACAGAGCCCGCTGATGATTGAGGTTGTCGTAGAGGTAGACGGGGCGCTGCCCCACCCCTAGCAGCAGGGCGCAATCAAACGCCACCTGTTGCTGGATCAGCCGCACCAGCGCCGCCGCAAAGGCGCTGCTGTGCAGGGCATCGACCACCTCGGTCATGCTGCGGGTCAAGGCATCTGTGGTGAATGGCTGGGTCATGGTGGCACGTTTCCGGTGGCGGGGAGCGATTCCCCGCTATGGCTGAATGCTAGCACGAGAGTGGCAAAACTGTCCCTCAGGGGACATATCCGCCACCGGCCAGAACGGCGAGGATGACGGCTTTTCCCCCTGTTGTTGGAGCACCCATGATCAACCCCCACCTGCTCGATGAGCTGACCGAGCGCGGCCTTGTGGCCCAGAATTCCGACCCGGCGGCCCTGGCCGATCATCTTGCCACCCCGCGCACCGTCTATTGCGGGTTCGATCCCACCGCCGGCAGCCTGCATATCGGTCACCTGGTGCCGCTCTTGATGCTGCGCCGCTTCCAGCTGGCTGGGCACACTCCGGTGGCACTGGTGGGCGGGGCAACCGGCCTTATCGGCGATCCCAGCTTCAAGGCGACCGAGCGCAGCCTCAACAGTGCCGATACCGTGCAGGGGTGGGTCGCCAGCCTGTCTGCCCAGATCAGGGCGCTGCTGCCCGCCGATGAGGGCCTGTCAGCCCCGCAACTGGTCAACAATGGCGACTGGATGGGGCAGATGTCCGCCCTCGACTTTCTGCGGGATATCGGCAAGCACTTCTCGGTCAACGCCATGCTGGCGCGGGAGTCGGTGCGTCAGCGGCTGGCTCGCCCGGATCAGGGCATCTCGTTCACCGAGTTCTCCTACGCTTTGCTGCAATCCTACGACTTTGCGGTGCTGCACCAGCGGCTCGGTTGCACCCTGCAGATTGGCGGCAACGACCAGTGGGGCAATATCACCAGCGGCATGGATCTCACCCGTCGCCTCCATCAGGCGCAGGTGCACGGCATGACCCTGCCCCTTATCACCAAGGCAGACGGCACCAAGTTCGGCAAGACCGAAGGGGGCGCGGTCTGGCTCGATCCGGCGCTCACCTCCCCTTACGCCTTCTACCAGTTCTGGCTCGGCACCGCGGATGAGGATGTCTACCGCTTCCTGCGCTACTACAGCTTTATGTCGCTGAGCGAGATTGATGCACTGGAGGCGGAAGATGCCAAGCGGCAGGGGCGCAAACAGGCCCAGCAGGTGTTGGCGAACGAGCTGACCGAGCTGGTACACGGCAAGGCGGCGTTGGCGGCGGTGCAGCGCATCAGCGAGCAGCTGTTTAGCGGCGATGTGGCCCGCCTCGGCGAGAGCGATCTGGCCCAGCTGGCGCAGGATGGCATGCCGAGCAGCACCGTCAGCGGCGAGACGGATCTGGTCAGTCTGCTGGTCAGTTGCGGTCTGGCCAACTCGAAGCGCATCGCCCGCGAACTGCTGGCGGCGGGCGCCATCAGCCTCAATGGTGTGCTCAAGCAGGATGATCAGCTGAGCGCCACTGATCGGCTGTTTGGTCGCTACCTGCTGCTGCGCCGGGGCAAGAAGCAGTATCACCTGGTGGAGTGGCAATAAGCCGCAGGGCGGGGAGCACAGCTTCCCCGCCCGCCCCCTGAATCCCTTTTGAATCCCGAGTTGCGATCCCCCTCACAGCCTCTCCCGTCAGCAGCCACCATACTGGCACCGGCGAACATGGAGTACGCCACACAATCTGTTCCTCACGAATCAACAAGGATGCTGATGATGAAGAGATGGCTTCTGGTGCTGCTCTGCACCCTGCCCATGCTGGCACACGCCAGCGGATACACCCAGACCCGCTACCCCATAGTGCTGGTGCACGGCCTGTTCGGCTTCGACAAGCTGCTCGGGGTCGACTACTTCTACGGTATTCCGCAGGCCCTGAGCCGGGATGGTGCCAAAGTCTACGTGGCGCAGGTGTCAGCCACCGCCAGTTCGGAACAACGGGGGGAGCAACTGCTCGCCCAGGTCGAGCTGCTGCTGGCGGCCACCGGCGCCGAGAAAGTCAACCTGATCGGCCACTCCCACGGCGGCCCCACCATTCGCTATGTCGCCTCGGTCGCCCCCGAGCTGGTCGCCTCCGCCACCAGCGTCGGCGGGGTCAACTACGGCTCCGAGATTGCCGATCTGGTGCGGGCCAATGCCGCCCCCGGCAGCGCCGCCGAGAAACTGGCGGCCGCCGCGGCCCACGCCCTCTCCGGCATGATTTCACTGCTCTCGGGCGGGAGCCAGCTACCGCAAGATCCAGTCGCCGCCCTCGATGCCCTCACCAGCAAGGGAGCCAGCCAGTTCAACCAGCGCTACCCGGAGGGGCTGCCCAGCCGCTATTGCGGCGAGGGGCCGATGCAGGCGACCAACGGCGTCTACTACTTCTCCTGGAGCGGGCGCGGCAACCTGACCAATCTGCTGGATCCGGTGGATCCTGCGCTGGCGCTGACCGGCACCTTTTTCAAGGAGCCCAATGACGGACTGGTCGGGGTTTGCAGCAGCCATCTCGGCAAGGTGATCGGCACCGGCTACCGGATGAACCATCTGGACGAAGTGAACCAGTCCTTCGGCATCCACCATCTGTTCGAGACCGATCCGGTCACCCTCTATCGCCAGCATGCCAACCGTCTCAAGGAGCTGGGACTATGAAGATAGCCACCCTGCTCGTCGTACCCTGCGCCATCACCCTGCTGCTTGGCGGAGTGTTGCTCTGGCCCACGGCACCGACGGCAGACTCATCCCCCGCTCAAGCCAGCCAGCATGCACAGAGCCACCCGCACGATCCCGAGCAGGAGGCCGCCGATGCCCTGCAGGCGCGCTATCGCACCTTTGTCTCCGCCCAGAGCAGCCTGACGGTGCCCACCGAGATCTCCCTCGCCAGCTTGCAGATCCTGTTTGACGAGCGAGAGCAGCTGCGCCAGCAGAGCTTTACCCCGGCGGAGCAGGCCCAACTGTTTGCCGAGGATCGGCTGATGGAGCAGCTGACCCTGCGCCGCAGGGCGCTGGCGGAGGCAAGAGACAGCGACAAGTCGCAGCTGGCCAGCGAGCTGGATCTCTGGCTGGCGGAGCAACCGGACTGGTTTCGCGAGGCGGAGGCCAACAGCCGCCTGCTTGGGGAGTTGCAAGGGCTGGCACAGATGGACCCGGCCAAACGGGAGGCTCTGCTGCTGGAGACGGGGGGGCCGGAAGCGGTGGATCGGATGCGCCAGCTGGAGCAGAACCGGCAAGGGTTCGAGGAGCAGCTCAGCGGCTTTCTGGCCGAGCTCAGACAACTGCCGAACGAGGCCCGGGCCGAACAGCAGCAGGAGCTGCTGGCCCGCTGGTTCGAGCCCGGACAGTGGCGCCGGGTCGAGGCGCTCACCCGGCTCAAACTGGGTGAGCCACAAGCCGAATGAGAAGGGGGCCCGTGATGGGCCCCCTTGCTATTGCGCTTATTGCGGCTTGTTGGCCCCCGGCAGCGGCTGCCAGGTGAGGCGGGTCACTTGGGTGCCCTGCACCTCGCACTTAAGGCTCAGCTCCTGCCACCCCTTATCCTGACGCAGGGAGACCTCCCCTTCGATCCCCTGCTCGCCAATCTTCAGCTTATCCTGCTCGAAGATCACCTTGTCGCCGTGGGCGAGATCCATCAGTTTGCCGTTGCATAGCCAGTGAGCGAGATCCGCCCCCTTCAGCTTGACGCCACCCTTGGCCGCCTTCTGTTCGGCCGCGCTCACCACAAACAGCTTGCTCAGCTCGGCGGCCCGCTTGGTGAGCCACTCCTGACGCTGCTGAATGCTCATCTTGCTGACGAACTCGGCGGGCTGCCCCTTCTCGTCCAGCCATTGGGTCAGCTTGCCGCTGTCGTCAAAGGCAAACTGGGCGGCGGGCTCTTTGACCCCGAACAGCTTGCCGCCCTTGAAGTAGTAACGGCTCTCCCCTTCCAGCTTGCCCAGCTCGTTCATGATGGGCACGGCGATGATGACCGGGGCGCCATCGATCCAGGCCTTGATATCGACGCCGTCATGGCTGAATTGACGGGTATCGAGGGCGCTCTCGGCCCCCTTCTCCATCAGGGTAAACTGCTCGGCGAGAGAAGCGGCCAGAGAAGGGAGGGAGCAGAATCCCAGGGTCAGCGCGATCGCTGTGTTGCGCATTGAGTTGTACATAACACTCCTGTGATGGGCCATCCGGCCCGTGGTTAACTCTCTGTCAGCCAGGCCCGCAGCCCTTCCCGGTGAACATCGCTCAGGGGCAGGGATTGGCGGGTCCGGTAGTCAAAATGGATCAGGGTCGTTTCGGCGGTGACGGCCAGTTCGCCGCCCTGCCAGGCCTCCTGCCAGACCGTAAATGAGCTGGTGCCGATGCGGCGCACGCCGGTCTTGATGGTGACCGGCTGGCCGTAGAACAGCTCCCGTTTGAACTGCACCGTATAGCCCGCGATGATCAGATGCCAGTTATGCACATCCAGATCGGGGGAAAAGATCCGGAACAGGGGATCCCGCGCCGATTCGAACCAGACCGCCGGCACCGTATTGTTGATATGGCCGAGGGCATCCGTCTCCTGAAAGCGGGGTTGGATCTGCATTTCCAGCATGGGTTGACTCCTTGTCATTGAACCGCGCTCAGGCTAACGCGCCCCGCATCAGGACTCAAGCCTCCCCGTCTTATCCCAAGTGCTGACAGCCAGTTCCGGCCGCAACCAGGCGCTGCGAAAATCGAACCAGCCGAGCGCCGTCATCCGCACCCCGTGCACGCCGACCCGGCTCTCCAGCTCCAGCCAGTGGTGAAACAGCGGCACAAACCAGCTCTGCTGCTGCACAGTTGCCAGCAGGGCGCGGGGGCCAGGCTCCTCACCGCTGGCGCGCCACTGCATCAACCCTTGCCACAACTCATGCTGACTGCTCCACACCTTGCGCAGCAACGGGGTGCCCTGCAACCAGGCGTAGGGGGCAAAGGGGCCGGCATGTTCGAGGTTGAGGGTGCCGAGCCAGAGATCCACATCCTCATCCTCGCCACTCACCCAGCGGCCGTAATCGAGGGTGCGCACCTCGAGCCTGACCCCCTGTTCGGCCAGCAGGCTGCTCATGGCGTTGGCGCACTCGTTGAACTCCAGATGCTGGTTGAAGCAGGCAAGCACCAAGGTCGTCGGCAACTGCGCCGGTGTGGGCAAGGGGGCGGGCAGTGCTTCGCGCCAGTGGGGCAGCAGGCCGAGGGCGCTGGTCCAGCCCCGTTGCAACTCGGGGGCGACCCGCCCCATCAGAGCCACCGGATTGAGCAGCTGGCCCAGCCACTGCCGCAGGGCGGGATCCTGCAAGGATCCGGAACGATCGTCCTGCAGCAGGAAGTAGCAGCCCGACTCCAGCTCCGATTCGCCGCGCATGGTGCCGAGCTCAGGGCTGTCGCGCCCCAGCTGCAGGTGGGTCTCCAGCCGCTCCGCCAGCTCCGGCAGCATCCAGATATCGATCTCGTCGAGCAGGGCGCGCAGGCCGAAGTAGTCGTCAAACGCCGCAAGGCAAAGATGCAGGGGATCGTTGGCGGCCACCCGGTAGGGGCCTGTGCCCACCGGTTGCAGGGCAAAGCCCGCCTCCCCCTTGAGCTCCCGCGGCAAAATGGTCGCCACCGGCTCCGCCAGCAGGTGGGGCAGCCAGGGATCCGGGCTGTCGAGATAGAGATCCAGGGTGCGCGGCCAGGGGCTCTCCAGCCGATCCAGATGGGCGAACAGCGGGCGATCCCGCAGGGCCAGCAGGCTCTCCATCACATCTTCCACCACCAGCTCGCGACCGTGGTGAAAACGCACCGCCGGGCGCAGGTAGAAGCGCCAGTGGCAGGGGCCCAGACACTCCCAGTGGTGGGCGAGATCCCCTTCGATTTCCCCATTTTCCTCATTTCGCCGGGTGAGGCCGTTGAAGATCTGGCGGCTCAGGTGGATTTCGGAGCGGCGCATCGGGCCGGTGGGCAGCAACTGTGGCAGCGGCCGGTAGTAGGGCACCCGCAGGATCTGGCGCCCCTCGCGGGTGGCCTGACCGAGCTGTTCGATCAGCAACGGAGTGAGCAGATCGAGGCGATCCTCGGCCAGCCGCACCGCCTGTGCCAGCTGGCCCTGACTGAGCAGATCCCGCAAGCGGCGCCGGGTCAGGCTCTCCTGACTGTCTAGCAGAGTGAGCCGGGAGCGCCGCCCCCGCCCCGCTTCCGCCGACCAGCTGAGCCAGCCCTGATCCTGCATCCGCCGCAGCAGCAGGCGGGCGTTGCGCGGGGTGCAGCAGAGCAGATCCGCCACCTCGGCGAGGCTGATCTCCCGCTCGTCGCTGCCAAGCAGCTGGGCGAGTCGTTGAAATTGCTGGTAGAGGCGACCGGTCGGCATAAAAGAGGAAATCCCGTTGCTATAAGTCATCAGTTTTTACTTCCGCATTTTAGCTCAATACTGCTGGCGAACGTGAGAACTACAGCACAGGAGCACCATCATGAGCCACGCCACCCCCCTCAAACCGAACCGGATCCAGCAGACCTTGCGCCGTTACTTCAAGCGGATCCTGCCACGCCCCTTACCGCTCATCGAGGATCCCATGCAGCAGCTCAACCGCCTGATGCAGTGGGATATGAACCAGATCGATGATAAGGAGTATCGCCGTCGTCTCTGAGTGCGGGCCATACCAACGACTCGGGACACGCGTCCCCTGCGGGCGACATTGCTTTGCCGGATCTTGCTGTTTACATCGGCCACGGGCCTGATAGATTGGACGTCTATCCATCTATAACTGCCATAAGCAACATCCAACAAGGAGTGTGTGATGAAAGATGCGACCCTGGCCCTGCACCACGGCTTTTCCAACGACCCCACCACCAAAGCGGTCGCCGTGCCCATCTACCAGACTGTGGCCTACGAGTTCGAGAGCGCCCAGCACGGGGCGGATCTGTTCAATCTGGCGGTGCCAGGCAACATCTACACCCGCATCATGAACCCCACCAACGATGTGCTGGAGCAGCGGATGGCCGCGCTGGAAGGGGGGATCGCCGCGCTGGTGGTCTCGGCAGGTTCCGCCGCCATCACCTACGCCATTCAGGCGCTGACCGCCGCCGGTGACAACATTGTCTCCACGCCCCAGCTCTATGGTGGCACCTACACCTTGTTCGCCCACATGCTGCCGAGTTTCGGGGTCGAGGTGCGCTTCGCCAAGGATGACAGCGCCGAAGCCATCGCCGCCCTGATCGACGACAAGACCAAGGCGGTCTACTGCGAGAGCATCGGCAACCCGGCGGGCAACATCGTCGATCTGGCCGCGCTGGCCAAGGCCGCCCACGCCCGTGGCGTGCCGCTTATCGTCGACAACACGGTCGCCACCCCGGTGCTCTGCAAGCCCATCGAGCACGGTGCCGACATCGTCGTACACAGCCTGACCAAATATGTCGGCGGCCACGGCAACTCGCTGGGTGGCGTCATCGTCGACTCGGGCAAATTCCCTTGGGCGGATCACGCCGAGCGCTTCCCACAGCTCACCAAACCCGAACCCTCCTACCACGGGGTGGTCTACACCGAGGCCTTTGGCCCGGCTGCCTTTATCGGGCGGGTGCGTACCGTGCCGCTGCGCAATACCGGCGCGGCGCTGGCGCCGATGAACGCCTTTCTACTGCTGCAAGGGCTGGAAACTCTCAGCCTGCGCATGGAGCGCCACGTGGATAACGCCCTGCGGGTCGCCAATCACCTCAAGCACCACCCCAAGGTGGCCTGGGTCAGCTACGCCGGTCTGCCGGGTCATCCCCACTATCTGCTGGCAGAGAAGTACATGGCCGGTCGCCCCTCGGCCATCCTCTCGTTCGGTCTGAAGGATGGTTACGAGGCGGGCGTGCGCTTCTACGATGCGCTCAAGATCTTCAAGCGGCTGGTCAACATCGGCGATGCCAAGTCGCTGGCCTGCCACCCCGCCTCCACCACCCATCGCCAGTTGAGCGAGGAGGAGCAGGCCAAGGCTGGGGTGAAACCGGAGATGATCCGGCTGTCGGTGGGGATCGAGGCGATCGAGGACATTCTGGCGGATCTGGATCAGGCGCTGGAGGCCTAAGTCGGGCGTGGAGCGAGCGGGCATCAGCCCGCTCTTTTTTAGCCATCGGTGAACCGCCCCCCTCGCCTGCTCGTATACCCCATCCAGCCACCGAATTGAGGTCGTTATGATAGTCCTGCACCACCTGAACAAATCCCGCTCCCAACGCATCATCTGGCTGCTCGAAGAGCTGGGCCAGCCCTATGAGATCAAGGCGTATCAGCGCGATGCCACCACCTTTCTGGCACCGCCCGAGCTAAAAGCCATCCACCCCCTCGGCAAGTCGCCCGTCATCGAGTTCGACGGCCGGGTGCTGGCGGAATCGGGTGCCATCACCGAGTATCTGATCGCCCGCTACGCCCCGGATCGGCTGGCACCGGCACCAGATAGCCCGGAGTATGCCGAATATCTGCAGTGGCTCCACTTTGCCGAGAGCTCCGGTATCCTGCCGCTGCTGCTCGACATGTTCGTGCGCAAGGATGGCAGCCCGATGCGCTTCCTGCCGGACTACGCCAGGGCGGAGTGTGCCAAGGTACTGGGCTACCTCAATGAGGTACTGGCGAAACGCCACTATCTGGTGGGGGATCGCCTCTCCGGCGCCGACATCATGAACTCCTTCCTGGTGGATCTGCTGGCGCAAAGCGGCCAGCTGGCCCACTTCCCGCATCTGCAAGCCTATTGGGAACGCCTCAATACCCATCCGGCCCGTCAGAAGGCGGTAGAGCTGGAGCACGAGCTGGATCAGCGCCCCTGACCCAACAGCCGCCATGCAAAACGCCCCGATAGTCGGGGCGTTTTTGTTATGCAGCGAGCGCGGTTTACTTGGTCGCAGGCACCTTGTCCCGGCGCGACTTCCACCACCAGCGCAGCCGGATCTGGGAGATCAGCATCCCCGCCAGCATCAGGGCGCAACCGGCAATGGCACGCTCGTCCAGCGTTTCATCCAGCAGCAATACGCCCCCCACGGCGGCAAAGACGGTCTCCAGACTGAGGATGATGGCGGCGTGGGCCGGATGGGCGCCCCGCTGCCCCAGCACCTGCAGGGTATAACCCACCCCGACCGACACCAGCCCGGCATAGAGCAGCGCCTGCCAGCCAGCTACTGCGCCAGCCACGGTCGGAGTTTCGATGACAAAGGCGGTGGCGAGACTGAGCAGGCCGCACACCACAAACTGCACACAAGCCAGCTTGATGGGGGCCACCCGGTTGGAGTAGTGATCCACCAGCAGCAGATGGATCGCCCAGAACAGGGCGCCAATCACCTGCAGCAGATCGCCAAAACCGATGGTGAACTCGTCGGTCACGCTCAACACATAGAGCCCGCTCAGGGCAATGAGGGCTCCAATCCAGGTATTGGTACCCGTCTTGTGCCGCAGCAGCAGCCCCAGTACCGGCACCAGAATGATGTAGAGCCCGGTGATGAAACCGGCCTTGGCGGCAGTGGTATAGAGCAGCCCCACCTGCTGCAGGGATGCGGCACAGAACAGCACCAGTCCGGCCAGCACACCACCGGTCAGCAATTGGCGATGGTCGCCAGTGGCGACCACTGGTTGACGGGATTTGAGCCACCAGAGCAGCGGCAGCAGGGAGAAGGCACCGAGCAGAAAGCGCAGGCCATTGAAGGTATAGGGCCCCATATGATCCATCCCGAGGCGCTGGGCGACAAAGCCCATACCCCAGATGGTGGCAGCCATCAGCAACATCAGATTGGAGCGCATGGCGATTCTTCCTTAAATCGGCGCGTGACGGGTTATCCAATCCAAGATACCTGCCTCCCTACCCTCTTGTCTTTAGAGCGATAGCTGTTTTGTCAGCACGGCCAGCAGGGCGACCATTACCAGATTGCCCCGCAGGATCCAGACCACCCGGAAGTACTGCTGGATCGAGATCATCGGCGCCTTGCCCAGACGCAGGGCACGACGCCAGCGATAGAAGAGGCGACTGGGATAGTCGAGGGAGCCGACAATCAGCAGAAACAACCCCACTTTGAGACCGTGGGCAGGATGAGCAAAGAGCTGCGCCACCGAGCTGGCGTGTTCGAGGGCCAGCAGGCAACCGCTGGCAAAGATGGAGAAGAGCGCCAGCGCCGCCACCCCATCTGCCAGCAGCAGACGGTGCACCCGCAACATATTCAGGCCGCGACGAAAGATCAGATACTCGACACAGAGCGCCAGGATCAACAGCATGATGCCGCCGTAGTGAGCCATCAGGAGCAACGTGGGGTTCAGCATTGAACGGATCTCATTTTCTGCCTTTAGACGGGCGGGACGGCATCATATATGCTGGTGACACCCGAGCTGAAAAGGATCTGTGCATGTCCCCCGCCAAGCCCAAGCACACTTGGTCTTTAATCACCCGCATGCGGCTGGGCCTCCTCCTGCTCTTTATTCCCGTAGTGTTGCTCGGCAGCATCTACTACCTGCATATGGAACGTACCCTGCGCCTCGAGCAGCAACAAAACCTGATTGCCCGCAACACCCAATATCTCCATACCCTGCTCGAACCCTATCTGGAGACCCTCAAACGCCAGTTTACGCTTATTTATCAGCAGGTAAATTATCAGGATTTCAGCAGCCCAGCGATCAGTAACGGCGAGCGCTACCTGCAACAGTGGCAGGCCTATCACGAGGTGATGGAGCTCGACTACGTCTATGTAGGAACCGAGCATCGCCAGATGCTGATCCACCCCACCTGGCAGGCGGACGAAAAGTTCGATCCCAGAACTCGCCCCTGGTATCTGCTGGCAGCCAGCCACCCGAACCGGATCGTCTGGACCGATCCCTATTACGACTACACCTTGGGTACCCTCACCATGGCGCTGGCTCGGGTAATTCAAGACCCTGACGGCAAGCGAGTGGGGGTGCTCTCCCTCGATACCCAGCTCACCCCGCTCGCCAACTGGCTCAACAACCGGCATGAACAGAGCCATCATCTGGGCAAGGGCTATCAGATCCTGATCAACCATGACGGGCTGGTGCTGGCTCACCCGGATCGCGAACAGGTATTCAAACCGCTCACCCACCCTGAATGGCTGACACACATGCAACAGCCGCAAGGTTTCTTCCTCGACGATGCCAGCGGCATGATGGTCTCCTACTACCGTGTCCCCGAGCAGCGCTGGTTCCTGCTCAGTGTCGAGCCCACCGCCAGCATGCAGCAGGTGATCGACAGCGTCTCCATCAACGTGCAGCTGATGATTGCCGTTGCCTGCTTTTTCTATCTGCTGCTAGCCCTGCTCTGGGCCCGCTACTTCCGCCGCATGCTGGGGGAGATTACCCTGCTGATCCGCACCAGCCGCTCTGGCGGGATTGCCTATCATGGCAGCCGCATGCTGGAGCTGGCCAAGGTCTATGAAGAGATGGATGCCGCCAGTCAGGACTTTGCCCAGATCCGCCAGCAAGCCAATCAGGACAAACTCACCGGTCTCTACAACCGCCGCTTCTTCGACGAGTGCCTGCAGAGACAGCTCAGCAGCGGTGCCCCCTTCCTAGTAGTGATGTTCGATCTCGATAACTTCAAACAGGTCAACGACACCTTTGGCCACCAAACAGGGGATATAGTGCTCAAACGGGTGAGCAAGCTGGGCATGAAAATGTTTGACCAGTGGGGCTGGCTCTGTCGTTACGGTGGCGAGGAGCTGGTGCTGATCTTGCGCCTGGAGATGCAAATGAGTGAGGCCACCTCGCTGCTGGAGAGCTTCAGACTTGCGGTCACTCAACTGGAGTGGCGAGAGCCGGAACTGACCATTACCCTCAGCGGCGGGGTGGCCTTGAGCCACTCAGGGCTCTCGACCAAGGAGCTGATAGAACTGGCCGACAGCGGGGTTTATCAGGCCAAGCGGGAGGGGAAAAATCGCATCTGCTTCCCCCAGCGTCGTGGCAACGGTCAGATGGAAGAGGCCTCCTCACCTTGAGCCAACTCGGCGGTCATCGTGGCGGGAGACAGAATGAACGCAACCAGGAAAGGAAGACAGGAGAGAGGCAACGGCCTCTCTCTGTTGTTTATATCGCTATTTTTGCCGTGTATTGAGCCTGTTTAAGCGCACAACTCAGCGCTGCCACACCCACACCGGCCAGCCCAGCTCCTCGGCCTGCTGACGCAGCGCGGGGGCCGGATTGACCGCATGGGGATGGCTCACCGCCCGCAGCATGGGCAGATCGTTGTGAGAGTCGCTATAACCAAAGCTCCCCTGCCAGAGATGGTCCCTGCCGGCAAAGAGCTGGTTGATGCGGGCCACCTTGCCTTCGCGAAAACTCAGGGTGCCGCGGGTCTGGCCGGTCAGCATGCCGGCTTCCTCGTCGAGCAGGATGGCCACGCAGTGATCCATCCCCAGCATCTGCGCCATGGGGGCCACCAGATGCTCGCCGGAGGCGGAGATGAGCACCAGCTCGTCGCCACGCTGGCGGTGCCACTCGATGCGGGCCAGCCCCTCCGGGTAGAGGCGCTCCCGCAGCACCTGTTCGGCAAAGCGGGTGCAGAGGGAGTCGAGCCACTGGCGCGTCCTGCCTGCCAGCGGTTGCAGGGTGAAGGCCATGTACTGGTGCATGTCCATCTTGCCCTGATGGTAGAGGGACATCATGGCCTGCTCCTCGGCCACCATGCCCGCCGGGGCCAGCTCCTGGGCCACCATGTACTCCAGCCAGAGGCTGGCGGAATCCCCCGCTATCAGGGTCTCGTCCAGATCAAACAGTGCCAGGGCCATGGCTGCTCCTCGGGTTGGCTGCCAGCATCGGGGAACTGGCTGAAAAATGAATGGGATTCATGGCGTTATGCTACCTCACAGAGTTGATCCCGGGCCACCACTAGGGTCACGGCGCTGCCCACCGGCAGCAGATCGCCGGCACGGCGGTTGAGGCAATCCACCGTCAACAGCCCCGCCTCGCACTCCACCTGATAGCGGATGACGTTGCCGAGCAGCTGCTGCTGGCGAACGATGCCGGGCAGGCTGGGCTCGTGGCTGACCGCCCCTGCGGGCAGCAGGGTGATGGACTCCGGCCGCAGCGCCAGCTTGCCGCGAAAGCGCGGGCCGAACAGGGATTTGGCCTGCTCGCCACCCAGCAGGTTGTAGTTGCCGATAAAGCCCGCCACGAACTCGCTGGCGGGACGGGTGTAGATCTGCTCTGGCGTGCCGCTCTGCACGATGGAGCCCTTGTTCATCAGGAAGATCCGATCCGACATGGTGAGCGCCTCCTCCTGATCGTGGGTCACGAAGATGGTGGTGAGCTCGAGGCGCTGCTGGATCTCGCGGATCTGCTGGCGCAGGCTGCGGCGGATGCGGGCATCCAGCGCCGAGAGCGGCTCGTCCAGCAGCAGGATCCGTGGCTGCACCACCAGAGCCCGGGCCAGCGCCACCCGCTGGCGCTGGCCGCCGGAGAGCTCGGCCGGATAGCGGCGCTCGAAACCGGTCAGCTCCACCAGCGCCAATGCCTCCTGCACGCTGGCCGCCAGCTCCCGCCCCGGCTGGGGCTTCATTTTGAGGCCGAAGGCAACGTTGTCCCACACCGTCATGTTGGGGAAGAGCGCATAGCTCTGGAACACCATGCCGATGCCCCGCTTCTGGGGCTCCTGCCAGGTGATATCTTCACCAGCCACTCGCACCTGACCACCATCCACCGGGGTGAGCCCGGCCAGCGCCCGCAGCAGGGTGGATTTGCCACAGCCGGAGGGGCCGAGCAGGGTCACCAGCTCCCCCTTGCGAATGCCGAATTCGATCCCCTCGAACACCGGCGTATCGCCGTAGGATTTGTGCAACTGATTGACTTCTAAATGAAACATCTTGGATCACCGATGAAATCTGTTGGCCGCCCAGGTGAGCAGCAGGGTCAGCAGGAAGTAGCTCATCACCAGCGCACTGGTGAAGTGGCCCGAAGTGGCGCGCATGTTGTAGAGGTAAACCTGCAGGGTCTCGTAACGGGTGCCCACCAGCATGTTGGCAAACACGAACTCGCCGAGCAGGAAGGAGAGAGAGAGAAACAGCGCCGCCAGCAATCCCTTGCGCAGGCAGGGGATCACCACCAGCAGAAAGGCGCGCCGACTACTTGCCCCCAGCAGATGGGCGGCATCCATCAAATCCCTGAGCGGTACCCCTTGCAGGCTGTTGGCCAGCGCCCGATACATGAAGGGGAGCACCACGGTGAACCAGGTGCCGATCAGGATCCACGGCGTGCCGATAATGGGCAGGACACCGTCGGCGTAGATCTGCAGCAGCCCCACTGACGAAACCACAGGTGGCACCGCGAAGGGGAGCAGGATCAACAGGTTCATCCAGGGATCCAGCTTGGGGAAGTAGTAGGCAACCACCAGCACGGTCGGTACCAGCACCAGGGTCCCCAGCAGCAGGGTGGCGAAACAGACCAGGAGGCTGCGGCCAAACGCCGCCAGAAAACGCGGATCGCCCCACAGCTTGAGATACCAGTCGAGGGTAAAGCCGTCCGGCAGCAGGGTCGCCCCCCAGCGGGTGGAGATGGAGTAGAGAAAGGTGGCCAGCAGCGGTAGCAGCAGGGTGGCGACCAGCCCACCCAGCACCCACTTGGGCCAGCGCGGCGTCAAATCATGCATGGGATTGCCCCTTGTTCACATAGCTCTTTTTCAGCAGCCACTGGTTGGCAGCCGTCACTACCCCCAGCAGCACCATCAGGATCACCGCCAACGCCGCCGCCATATTGGGCTCGAGGAAGATATCGCCGGAGACCAGACTCGCCACCCGGATGGTCACCAGATTGAAGTTGCCGGTGGTGAGGGCGTAGGCAGAGGCATAGGCCCCCACCGCGTTGGCAAACAGGATGATCAGGGTGCCGAGCAGCGCAGGCGTCAGCACCGGCAGTGCCACGTGCCACACATACTGCCCCTTGCTCGCGCCGAGCAGCGCGGCCGCTTGCGGCCACTCATCCTGCAGCGCATCAAACGCCGGATAGAGCAGCAGCAGGGCGAGCGGGATCTGGAAGTAGGTGTAGATGAGGATAAGGCCCGACCCCGAGTAGAGGTTGAAGCCGTCGATCAATCCCCATGATTTCAGCAGCAGGGTCACCGCACCGTTAATGCCGAGAATGATGATAAAGGCGAATGCCAGCGGCACCCCGCTGAAGTTGCCGGTCATGGTGACGAAGGCCAGCAGCAGCCGCTTGACCCGCTCACCGCTGTGGCGCAGCGCCGCCGCCCCGAGGGTGCCGATGGCAAGCCCCGCCAGACTGGCGATACCGGCGATGCGCAACGAGTTGCCGAACGATTGCAGGTAGAAGGGGGAGCTCAAAATCTCCCGGTAGTAGTCGAGGCCCCAGCCATCTGGGGTCTGAAAGCTGCCCACCAGCACCCACACCATGGGAGCGAGCTGGAACAGGATCATCAAGAGGATAAACGGCAGCAGCACCAGCGCGGGCAGCCAGTGGCGGCGCACCTTGTGCTTGGTTGCCACGGGTTGATCCTCGAGGATCTCGGTGGTTGCAGGCATCATCAGTGCACCTCGCGCATAAAGGCCGCCTTGAGCAGCGGTGGCGCTGCCGGCTTGTCGTGGGAAACCCCCAGCAGATCGGCCATCAGGGCGCAGAGCTGGGTCTGGGCAATCGCCACCCCATCAGGCCAGCGTTCGATAAAGGCATCGCCAAACAGCCAGAGCGGCACGGTGCGCTCTTCCGGCAGGGTGCCGCCGTGGCTCAGGTCGTTGTTCATGCCGTGATCCGAGGTGATCACCACCTGATACCCCTCAGCCAGCCACTGGGGCAGCAGGTCGGCCAACAGGCTGTCCATCCGGCGCGCCTGATTGCGGTACTGGCGGGAGTCGAAGCCAAACTTGTGGCCCGCATCGTCCACCCCCATCGGGTGGATCAGCAGAAAATCGGGATCGTACTGGCTGCGCAGCCATTCCCCATCCATCAGCAGATGGCTGTCGGGATAGTTGTCATCCCAGTAGAAGCTGCCGTGCTGGATCGGCAGCAGCTCGTCGTGAGTAAAGCGATCGCGGGCTGCCAGCCAGGGGCTGCGGTTGTAGAGTTCGCTCACCCAGTAATAGGCCGCCGCTGCGGTGCGTTTACCCGCAGCGCGGGCCAGATGGAAGATGGAGTCATGCAGACTGAGGCGACTCACCCCGTTGTGGGTGATGCCGCTCACCACCGGCGGCACGCCGGTCAGGATGCACTCGTAGAGGGGTCGGGAGAGAGACGGCAGGGCAGCATTCAGGGTCGTATGCAGGCCCCGCCCCGCCTCCACCATGCCACCGAGGTAGCCCATGGTGTGGGCTACCTCGGCTGCCAGACCATCCACAAGTACCACTATCACCTTGTGTTGCACTGGATTCCCTTACTGCATGTTGATCATGACGGTTTCTTGCCACTGGCGCGGCAGGGCTTTGGAGCTCTGCTCCCAGGCGGCGTGATCCTGCACCGGCTTGGCATTGGCGTACTGCTCGGCCGGCAGCAGCTTGGCCTTCACATCATCCGGCAGGGTCACGTTGCTGCGGATCGGGCGGGCGTAGCCGCGGGCCAGATTGATTTGACCGGCATCGGAGAGGATGTATTCACGGGCCAGCTTGGCGGCGTTGGGGTTCTTGGCCCACTTGTTGATGATGGTGGTGTAACCGGCGATGACGGAGCCGTCGCTCGGGATCACCACCTCAAACTTCTTGGGGTCGATCTGGTCGCGGTAGTTGAGGGCGTTGAAGTCCCACAGCACACCCACTTCCACCTCACCCTTCTCGATGTTGGCGATGGTAGGATCGTTCAGGGAGAGACGACCCTGCTTGGCCAGCTGACCGAACAGCTCCAGTGCAGGTTTCAGATTCTTCTCGCTGCCGCCGGTGGCATAGGCCGCCGCCAGCACGCCGTTGTTGGCCTGGGAGGCAACGCCCACATCACCCAGGGTCACCTTGTAATCGCCACCCAGCAGGGATTGCCAGCTGGTGGGGGCGGCCTTGACCAGATCCTTGTTGATCAGGAAGGCGATGGTGCCGGTATAGGCCAGCATCCAGTGACCGTCGGCGTCCTTGGCCCAGTTGGGAATATCGGCCCAGGTGGAGGGTTTGTAGGGTTGGGTAACACCCTGCTTGACCGCAACCGGACCGAAGGCGCCGCCCACGTCACCGATATCGGCGGTGGCATTGGCCTTCTCGGCGGCGAACTTGGCGATCTCCTGCGCCGAGCTCATGTCGGTATCCTGATGCTTGATGCCGTAGATGCTGCCCAGCTGCTGCCAGGTATCCTTCCAGTTGGCCCAGCTGTCGGGCATGCCGATGCTGTGGAGCTGGCCTTCGCCACGGGCGGCCTTTTCGAGATCCGCGATATTTTCGGCTGCATAGCTATTTGTGGCAAACAACGGTTGGCTGATGGCCACCATGGCCAGTGCACTTGCGATCACGCTTTTCATCATCCCATCCCTCTGGACTAGGTCAGTTAAGGTTCGAGAGGGATGCTAGAGGGGAATTGTGACGGTGGCGGGGCGCTTTAATGGCAGTTTGATGACAATCACCCTGTCATGGCGCTGTCATCCACAGCAGTTACAACTCTGAACCCGAGTGAGGCTGGACTATTCCAGTAAGGGATTGGCCAGCCACCCGCCTTCTGAATAAGCAACAGGGACAAGAGTGTGACCGAGCCGAGATTGAGCGAGCAGAGAGTGAACGAACAGAGCATGGCCGATGGCCGCGTCTCCTCCAAGTGCGAACAGATTTGCCAGACTCTGCGCCGCTATATCGGCAGCGGCCAGTTGGGGGCCGGGCAGCAGCTACCCGCCGAGCGGGCCCTGAGCGAGCGCTTTGCCACCACCCGCATCACCATCAAGGAGGCGCTCTCCAGCCTCGAAGCAGACGGCCTTATCTACCGGGCCGAGCGGCGCGGCTGGTTTGTGGCGCCACCCCGCCTCACCTACGATCCCGCCATCCACACCCACTTTCACCAGTGGATCGGCGAGCAGCAACGCACCGCCGAAACCCGGGTGCTGGCCCATGGCAGCGAGCTTGCCAGCAGCGAGCTGTGCCGCTGGATGGGGTTGGAACCCTTCACTCCACTTTATGAGATCCGCCGCCAGCGGCTGATCGACGGCCGCCCGGTGCTGCATGTCAGCCACCACCTGCTGGCGAGCCGCTTTCCCGATATCGCCAGCGCGCCGCTGGCCAGCTCCCTCACCGAGCTCTATCAGCAGCGCTATGGCATAGGCCAGGGTGGGGCGAGTCTCGAGATCACCCCCTCGGCGGCGCGCGGCGCCATCGCCCGCGCCCTCAATCTGGCAGAGGGGAGCGCGGTGCTGCGGCTGGTGCGGGTCAATTACGACGAGCGGGGCGGTCTGGTAGATTGCGATATCGAGCACTGGCGGCCGGATGCGATCCGTATCTGTCTGGATACGCGAGCGTTGCAGCCGCTCGCAGGCAAGCTGCAACAAACCCGGGTCGCCGATTAGGGAAAATATCCAGAGCACTGTCGAGCACAGTGGCGATCCGCATCGGCCTCGATAACCGGGTGCTGCAACCGGTCGCAAGCAGATCGCATACCGTTCAACTCAAGGAATAACCAGACTCCAACATGGCGGACCCCGCAGGATCCGCCGGGATCAGTTGTCGATATTGGGGATCATGTCGTCGAAGCTCTGGTAGCCGCAGTCGGCCAGTTGCAGCGACATGGTGTAGGTCTTGGCGTGCTCCTGCTGGCCGATGGCGGGGCGGTTGAGCTTGATCTCCTGATGCCAGTACTCCTTCATCCGGTCGATCAGCGCCATCGCCTCCCCCTCGTTGAGGTGCAACTGGCAGAGCGCCATATAGTTGTTCGACTTGTGCATGTTCTCCACCAGATACTCCCCCAGCACCGACATCGCCTGCCGTGCCTGCTGGCGGGCGAAACGGCTGTGCTGCTCGAAGCTGATCCGCTCGCTGATCAGGAAGTGGTAACTGTTGTCGATACCAAGCTGCAAAATGCCGAGCTTCTCCAGCTTGCGCAGATAGAGGTAGCAGGAGGCATCGGTCAGGCCGTACTCCCGCTTGAGATCGATCAGCGTCTTGTCGCGCCAGAAGATATTGGCGAGAAAAGCGTAGAGCCCCGGCTCATTGTGAAACGCCTCGTCCTGCTCCTGGGTAAAGACGGCGCGGCGGCTCTGGGCGTCCTGAGTGCGATCCAGCAACTCCTCGAACGAGAGACCCACCAGATGGCAGATCTCCAGCAGAGTATCAAACGGCAGCGAGGGCTTGTTCATCATCCGTTTCACGGTCGCGATGGAGACACCCATGGCTTCTGCCAGGGTCTGATAGCGGATCCCCTTGTCGGTCAGGGTCTTCTTCAGGGTGTCGAGAATATTGTTGGCCAGGGTCTGGCTGTAGGTCATGCCACTCTTCCTTGTTATCGCACTTTCATTGCATGGTTATGCCGAGTCAGCTTCTGACCTGTTTTTACCTTCAAGGCTCAGATATTGACACCGAAAAAACAGCCTAGAGAAAAAATCGCCTAAAACGCCCATCAGGACAGACCAGTTGAACGATGAGGTCGCAAAATCTGACACCAGACAGCGCATATCTTTCAACCCGCAAACATTTTGCTAGTGCTGCATAGAACATCGCGCATAATCGAAACGTATCGAATTCAAGACCCTTCCTGGTTGAGAAATCGATTGTTTGCTTCCAAATTTTTATCTTTTAAACCGCAAGGTTTTTTCTCTTTCCTGGCATTGGGCGGCGCTGATAGCACCGCCCTTTTCTTTTCCCTGAATTCGCAGGTCAGGTCAAGGGCCCCGGCAAGGGGAAGTGTCACAGGCCACCCGCCGCCCACTGATGCGCCAGCCACTACGACCTCTCTGGCAAGGTATCCTAAACGATCCTTAATACCGTCTCATTGCCATTAAATATATTTAAATGGCTTACTTGGAAAGCTTCACTCAATATAAAAACAAATATAATCAAGTAATTTAAAACATCAAAAACTTATCTTTTAAATGGCTTGCATATATAAGCAAACAAAATTAATCGGGCCGCACGCCCCATATCTGCTTATCACACCCCATGCCCACCCCAACAACTGCTACCGGGTGAAGAGAAAAGCCACCCACAAGCGCCCATTCGCGTATCTGGTGGGTAGCATAGCCCACGCAAAAACAGCCTCAAAAGACCACCAAAAGTTACAATGGGAACAATCCCAAACCTCAAAAAGAGCAAAAAACAGGCAAAGAGAGAAATTTTTTTCTCACGGTTTCACCTTGTGATGCGTTCAAAAAATCATCGAAAAGAACCTGATGCCAATCAGTGACATCTGAGATGCCAATTTTTAGACGGCTCATCATGGCCACGCTCGAATGAAAATTCAATGCTGATAAAAATCAATCACATAGAATCAAAATAGAACTCGCAGCCGGTCATTTGCCTCACCAGTTAATTATTTAAACCTCAATAAAGCTAAAACTCTAATAACACCATTTATTAAACAAAATGGCCCTGCTTGCAGCCAGTCATATTTATAATGATGGGGAAACCACTCTCTTGTTATTCAGAAATGTGCTGACTATACTGCGGCCCCTCTGTGAAAGCAGAGCGATGACGGAAATATAAAAAGCTTCATGGATTGAGCAATATAAATTACACGCAGTTCACGCAACACAAGGTTATTTATCCATGAACAAGTTTAATAAAATTGCCGCTTTCTCCCTGCTTGCTCTGGCCATGAATGGCGGCGCCCATGCCGAAGGCTGGTATGCAGGTCTGGATCTGACCACCTCCAAGATGGATCTCGACGGTGACCTCCAGCGCGCCTATGACGCCAAAGTGATCGACGACCAGCTCGACGGCGGCAGCCTGATCGTCGGTTACAGCTTCAAACCCTGGCTGGCCATTGAAGGTGGCTTGCACGCCCAGCAGATGGATCAGCTGACTTGGGTGACCTCCCCGATTGCAACCGGCTTTGCCGACACCACCATCGACACCCGCAGCATCAGCCTGGCCGCCAAGCTGAGCCATCCGCTGGCCTGGGGCTTCAGCGCCTATGCCAAACCGGGTATCGCTTACACTCGCACCGAAGTGGAAGTTGTCGGCAATGCCACCATCCTCGGTATGAGCGGTCAGGTAAGTGGCAGCGAAACCAAGAGCAAGGTACACCCCAATCTGGAAGTGGGTCTGGACTACGCCTTCAACGACAGCTTCTCTGCCGGTATCGGTTACGAGCGCCAGTTCAACGCCCTGAGCCTGGGTGATGAGCACTACTCTCTGGATACCCTCAAGCTGGGTCTGCGCTACCACTTCTAAGTCGCGCCGCGTCAGTAACAATGCAAAAGGGCCACAGGTTTCACGCCTGCGGCCCTTCTATTGGCTGATGTGCCATCAGCAGATCTGATTCTTGCCCTGCTGCTTGGCCTGATAGAGCGCCCGATCGGCACGCACCATCAGACTCTCCTTCTGCTCACCCTGCTGATACTCCGCCACTCCGAAGCTCATGGTGGTGACACCGCGGGGACAGATGGGGTTCGTCACCATCAACGCCTGAAACTTGTTCGCCACCACCAACGCATCTTCACGGCCGGTATTGGGCAGCAGCACCATAAACTCGTCGCCACCCCAACGAGCCAGCAGATCAATCTCGCGGATATGGTCGCGCACCAGCGCCACTATGTTGATCAGGGTCTGATCCCCGATATTGTGGCCATAGCTGTCATTGATCTGCTTGAAGTTGTCCACATCCATGGCAATCACGGTAAAAGGCAAGTGAAAGCGGCGCGCCCGTTCGCACTCCAGCTGCAACGCCCGCTCCAGCCGATAGCGGCTGGCGGCACCGGTCAGGGCATCAGTCTCCGCCAGCTGACGATTCTCCTCCACCCTCTGTTGCAGTGCCTCGTTGACTCGCACCAGCTCGGCGGTGCGCTCCGCCACCAGTTGCTCCAGCGACTGATTGCGCAGCTCCAGCTGCTCCAGCAGCAACTTGCTGACGTGGATATTGCGATGGGCGCCGATCATCCGCGCCACAGACCCATCGGGATTGCGCTCTATGATGCGGCCGCAATCCTCGATCCAGATATAGTCTCCGCCGCGACTGCGGCAGCGATACTCGACACGGTAGTCGGGGGCGGCGCCGCTCAGATAGGCATCGAAGCTCGCCATCACCCGATCCATGTCGTCGGGGTGGATCACACTCTCCCAGGTGAAGACATTGTTGCCTAGAGTATGGGGCTCGTAGCCCAGCATCCGGTACCAGCCCGGGTTGCGATAGACGAAACCGGTGTTGGCATTCCAGTCCCAGATGCCATCGCTGATCACCTCGAGAATGCCATGTACCACGGCTTCGCTGACATCCGAGATCCTGATCGTGTCGCTGTCCTGCAGCATGGGAGACCATCCTTGTATTGCCGCCCCGCTGGGGCGCGGGGCATTCCAGCCTGATGTTGAGAAATGATAGCGGCAGACGGCTGCACAGTCCGCTATCCGTTGATCGATGAAAACCGCCACTACTTGTTCCGGTTATCGGCCGCCATCGGGTTCGTCTGAATAACATTAGCAACCAGTGTGGCTCAATATTTCACCCTTGTCCGGTTTTAAAGGCAGGATGATGCAGGTTGCGATAGTGGCTGGGCGCCAGGCCATGCTGGCGTTTGAAGGCGGTGGAGAAGTGGTACTCGTTCTTGAAGCCGCACTGCTCGGCCAGCAGCTTCACCGGGTCGGCCCGGCTGGCCAGCAAGAGCGCCGCCCGCTGCAGCCGCAGCCGTTGCAGCAGCGCCATGGGCGCCAGCGCGAAGTGCTGCTGGCAGAGCCGGTAGAGCTGGCGCTCGGAGAGATGCAGGGCGCCAGCCATGCGCGCTATGTCCCACGGCTCGGTCAGCGCCTCTTTGAGCAGCAATTCGAGGCGCAGCGCCAGCCGCTCGCCACGCCGCTGCCCCTCCCCCTTTTGCAACAGACGGCGCAGGTAAAAGCCGAGCTGCTCAACCAGCAGGGCGCTGAGCAGCGGGTCCTGATGGCGCTCCTGCTCCGCATAGAGGTTCTCGAGCGTGCGCAGCACGGTAGCCTGCTGGGAGGTACAACCGAGCCGGGGGTGGCTGGCGAAGGCATCCCAGGGGGAATCCTTGTGCAGCAGCAGCCACACCAGCTCCCACTCACTCCCCTTATTCACCTGCTGGTTCAACGGCTCACTCAACTGATAGCAGAGTGGCTCCCCGGCTGGGATCAGCGCCCACTCCCCGGCCTGCAACCGCTCGCGGCGATCGCCCACCTGCACCTCCCCCTCACCGCCCAGGGTCAGCAGAAAACAGTGCATATCGGCAAAGCGGCGCGCGATGCGGTAGCGGGTCTTGAGACGGGAATAGCCCGCCAGCCACACCTGCTCCTGTGCGAGGGCCGGCAGCAGACTGTCGCAACAGATCTGCTCGCGGCAGTCGGGGGAGACATCGATAATCTCGGTGTTGGCAGTTTCAGACATCATCAGGACGGGCTCAGCCATGTCGAAGGGACAGGCCCCAGCATAGCATTAAGGGCATCGAGTCACAGGAGACCAGCCATGCATATCCATCACGTCGCCATCTGGGCGCAGGATCTGGAGGCACTCAAGGCATTCTACTGCACCCTGTTTGGCGGGCAGGCCAATGAGCGCTATCACAACCCGAGCAAACAGTTCAGCTCTTACTTCGTGCGTTTCGAAGGGGGCGCCAGCCTGGAGCTGATGCACATCCCCATACTGTTTCCGGCAGATCTCACTCTGCCACACCCGTTGCAGGGGCTGGCCCACCTCGCCTTCTCCCTCGGCAGCGTGGAGGAAGTGGACAAGATGACCGCCCGCCTCAAGCTGCTCAAGGGCGCCGAAGTGAAACACCTGGACGGCCCCCGCTGGACCGGCGACGGCTATTACGAGAGCACCTTCCTCGACCCGGAAGGCAACCGGCTGGAGCTGACCATCTAATACCTGAATGCTCCCCTCACCCTGGCCCTCTCGTAAGTTCGATTAGCGAAGCGTAATCGGACAACGGTAACGGCATTGCTCCCTTCTCCCGTTTATTAAAAAAGGAGGAGAAGGGCTGGGGATAAGGGAAAGGAAAAAGAGATTTCGCGGTAAACGTTGGGCTTCGCTACGCTCGCCACAACCTACACGATCGGTAGTTTGGTGCTGAGCCTGCGAAGCCCAACATGCGAGTTCAGCTTATAAGCATGTAAATAGTTCCATTGCGACCATATTTGAAGGTAAACTGACGACAATTACAAAATACAATTTACATTACTTCATGGTTTTATTTAATGAACAGCATCATTAATGACTTACTCTCAAAAGGTAAAGAAGGTCTCTGGTGGGACTTCAAACAAAAATTCCACAACAATATTGTTGCAATGGTCCATGATATTCTATGTATGGCTAATGTAATTCACAATGGGAATAGATACATAGCTTTCGGAATATCTGATTCATTAGAAGTAGTTGGATTAAACGAGAGTGATAAAAAATATACTCAAGCAGATATTATAACTGCGCTTAGAAGACTACGTTTTAGTGAAGATAACATCCCAAACATTCAGCTTGATTTTTTACAATTTAATGAAGCCAAGTTAGCAATCCTAACAATATTTAATGAGCCTTTAAAACCATATTACCTGACAAAAGAATACAGTTATCAAGGTAAATCCATACGAGCTGGTGTTGTTTATTCACGGACAAATGATGCTAATACACCATTAGATTCATGTGCCAATCCAATTGATGTCAGAACGATGTGGAGTGAAAGATTCGGCCTCAACCTAAAAGTCCCTGATAGATTCTCCATTCTTTTAGAAGATGCCAAATGTTGGGACTATGACGGTATTAGCCAAGCCTTCTATTCTAATGATCCTGATTTCACTATTGAGATTGGAAGTGTAGAACATGAGGGGGGTAATTACTGGTGGCAAAACTTATATTTTGAGAATGCAAGACAGTTTGACTACCACTTAAAATATAAGAACAGAATTATTAAAACCTTGCCTGTTGTTAATTACTACAACGAGGGTTTGACTATACCATTCCCAAACATTGAGTTTATTACCTATCCAGAAGCTCAAGATGGGTCAAATGCAGAATTTTACTGTGAGATTTACTATTATAAAAAAGGAACTATTGAATATAGTTTATTTCAACACATAAGAAAAAGTGAAGTGCATTGTGATACATATCAAACACTGTCTACACCAATCACAACTCAACTGAAACCACCCATAATAAAATTGCCATTTTTTATAATTAACAGTGACAGTGAACTAAATGAACTGTCCAAGAAATTCATGGAAAAATATCATGAGTTTAATTCCTGTAAGTCAGATTTGATGAGAAAACGTTACCCTGACGAAAATTATAATAGATGGGATGTTGAAAAAGTTTTTTCGGAGTGGGTTTTTGAGCAAATAAATCCTCCCCCTGAATTTTCAATTAGTGAATGACATTAAAACGGCGGCAAATCCCTTTACCGCCATCCAATCAATCACTCCCCCAACCTCTGTGCCAATCCGGAATAACGCTCGGTCTTTTTCCGCACCGCCTGTGCCAGCAGGGCGCGATCGCCGTAGAGATCGAGCCGTGCCTTGGCGCGGGTGATGCCGGTATAGACCAGCTCGCGGGTCAGCAGCGGGCTGGGGCTGTCGGGCAGCACCAGCACGGTATGGGCAAACTCGGAGCCCTGGGATTTGTGGATGGTCATGGCGTAGACGGTCTCGTGGGGCGGCAGCCGGCTGGGCAGCAGAGCGCGCAAGGTGCCGTCCGGCTGCTCAAACCATACCTTGAGGCGGCCAGTTTCATCGGGCAGGCAGAGCCCCATATCGCCGTTGTAGAGGCCGACGCCGTGGTCGTTGCGCACCACCATCACCGGGCGACCGGCATACCAGTCGCCATCGCGGGCGATCAGGCCAGCCCGTGACAGGGCCAGTTCGAGCCGCTCGTTTAGCCCCAGCACCCCGAACGGGCCATCGCGCAGCGCGCAGAGGATTTGGAAGCTGTTGAATGCCTTGAACACGGCGGCGGGCGCCTCCCCGGCGCGGGCCGCCTTCAGATAGCTGCCGTAACCGGCCACCCCTTGTGCAATCAGGGCGTCGTAGGCCTCCCCAGCCCAGGGGTGCAAGCTGATATCGGCGAATCCTGCGCCCCAGACTGATTCCACCGCCGTGGCATCGCCGCTGTTGCAGGCGCGTGCCAACTGGCCGATGCCCGAATGCTGATCAAAGCGCCAGCTCTTGGCCAGCAAACAGAGGCTGTCGCGCACCGGCGCCCCCGCGGGCGTACCCTGCAAACGGTAGCTGGTCTGGCGGGAGAGCCAATCCGCCTGCTCCGGGCTGATGCCCTGTTCGATAAAGCTGCAGATATCGCCGAGCACGGCACCCGCCTCTACCGAGGCGAGCTGATCCTTGTCGCCGAGCAGGATCAGGCGGGCGTGGCTTGGCAACGCATCGAGCAGCCGCGCCATCATCGGCAAGTCGACCATGGAGGCCTCATCCACCACCAGCAGGTCGAGGTGCAGCGGGTTGCCCGCGTGGTGGCGGAACTGACTGCGCCCCGGAATGACCCCGAGCAGTCGATGCAGGGTGCCCGCCTCGGTGGGGATCGCCTCCACCCACTCGGGGGGCAGATCGAGGGCCTGCAGGGCAGAGCCGATACTCTCGGTCAGGCGCGCAGCCGCCTTGCCGGTGGGGGCCACCAGCCGGATCGCCGGGGCTTTGCCCGCTTGCAGGCCGGTCTCCACCAGAATGGCGAGCAGTTTCGCCACAGTCGTGGTCTTGCCGGTGCCGGGGCCGCCGGAGATCACCGCAAAGGGGCGCGCCGCCGCGGTGGCCGCCGCCAGCTTCTGGCCGTTGCAGCAGAGCGCCTCGGGCACCAGCGCATCCAGCTTGCTCAAATCGCTCGCCGCCTGGGCGCTGGCGAGCAGCCCTTCGATGGCGGGCCAATCCACTTCATTGGGGAACACCAGATCGAGATACTTCAGGGTAAAGTGGCGGGCAGAGAAGTCAGGGGCTAGGCGGGCCTTGAGCAGCGCCGCGAACACCAGCCCGTAGTCGCGGGCAAACAGCCGCGACAGGGCCGGGGCGATCTCCGGCCATTCGGCACGCTCGCTCAGGGCGCGCAGATGGCGGGCCACCCCCAGTTCAAAATCGTGGTAGCGGGTGAGGTAGAGCCGCCCGTGCCACAGCCGCAGCGGCCAGCGCGGGGTTAGCCCGTCATCCTGCTCGGTTCCAACCAAGGGACTCTCTGCAAACAGGGCGGGCCAGCGGGCAGGATCAGCCAGATCCAGCAGCAGATCCCGGCTCTGCTGGGGATCCAGCCCGAACGGCCGTAAAGCTCCACTCGCCAACATATCAAGGGGCAGACAGACATGGCCGCGCCCCAGCTCGAAGCAGGTGAGCGCCGCCCCCAGCACCAGCTCGGGGTTGCCGCCAAGGTCAGCCACCAGCCGGGCGAATTGCAGATCCAGCTGGCGGATGCGGCCAGCCAGCGCCAGTGTTTTGAGCCGTTCAACCATCATTGCGCTGGCTGCGGTGCTGATCATGGTGCCGCTCATGCCTCTACCTCATTCAATGCTTGAGATCCCGCAGCTGGCAGCTCACTGCCTTCGCGAAACAACTTATCCAGCCCCAGCACCAGTTCACGGCTCGGGCGGGTATGGAAAATGCCCCCCTGCGGCATGCCGCGCAGGAACAGATAGAAAACGCCGCCAAAGTGCTGCTCGAAGTCGTAGCCCGGCAGGCGCAGGGTGAGCAGCCGGTGCAGCGCCAGCGAATAGAGCTGGTATTGCAGGTCGTAGCGGTGCTCGGCCATCGCCCGCTCCAGCGCCGGACGGCTGTAATCGGCGGGGCTCATGCCGAGGTGGTTCGATTTGTAGTCGAGCAGATACCAGCGCCCCTGCCACTCGAACACCAGATCGATAAAGCCCTTGAGCATCCCCTGCACGGTGGCAAAGCTGAGCGGCTTGTTGCCCCGCGACAACGGGTCGTGCTGCTGGCAGAGGGCGGTCAGCGCCGGTGCCGTCACCCGCTCCATGGGCAGGAAGAACTCCAGCTCCACCTGTTTGCGCTCGGGGGCCAGATCCCGCAGCCGCACCGGTTCGCCAAAGCCGGTATCGAGCGGGGTATCCAGCACCGCTTCGACCTGCTGTTGCAACACCGGTGCCCAGCTCTCATCAAAACCATCCTGCGCCAGCAGGGTGGCGATATGCTCTGCCAGCGGCTCGCCACCAGCGCTCTGAAAGTCGATGGTCTCGAACAGGCTGTGCAGCAAGGTGCCCGGGCGCGCCCCCTTCGGGAAGGTGAAGATGGAGGGCTGGGGTGCCTCCTCCGGTTGCTCGGAAGCCAATGCATCCGCCTCGGTCACTACCTCGTCATCGAAGCCGGGATTGGCAAGCACGCCCTTGCTGTGACCGTGGCCCTGCGCAGCCAGCCCGGAGTAGGAGCTGATCCACCAGTCCCGCTCAAGGGAGCCGGAAAAGTGGCGCACCTGCGGCTCGCCCAACTGCTCTTCCTCCGCTGGCAGCGGGGCCGGACGGGTGAGCGAGGGCTCACTGACGGCCACCCCGGGCAGCGCCTGCGCCAGCTCGGTGAGGGCGGTCGCCAGCGTCTGTGCATCCCCCTCTTCACCCTTTTGCAGCAGGTAGCCGATGGCGGTGTGGTGCAGGTCGGTCTTCTCCGACTTGCCCGCCCCCGCCCGCACCGGCGCCAGCCCCAGCCAGGTGGCGTAGACGCCCCGGGTCAGCGCCACATAGAGCAGCCGCAAATCTTCGGCAAGGCGCTCCCTGTCAGCTTCTGCGAGCGACGAGTCGGCGCCGGTCAGATCGAGAATGGTGCGATTGCCCGCCTCATCCGCCTCGTGATAGAGCGGGGTCTCGGCGGTTCTGTGGCTGCAGATAAAGGGCAGGAACACCAGCGGGTACTCCAGCCCCTTGGATTTGTGGATGGTGACGATCTGCACCAATTTCCGCTCGGATTCGAGCCGCAATACCTGCTCCGCATCCTGCCCGTTGGGGCGGCTCACCGCCTCCCCCAGCCAGCGCAGCAGGGCATACTCCCCGTCCAGCTCGCTGCTCACCTGTTGCAGCAGCTCGCCAAGATGGAGGAAGTTGGTCAGCCGCCGCTCGCCATAGGGGCTCGCCAACAGCGAAGAGGCAAGATTGCGCCGGTGCAGCAGGGCCCGCAGCATCGCCAGCACGCCACGGCGATGCCAGATCTTGCGGTACTCCATAAACTCCTGCACCGCGCTCTCCCACGCCCGCTCGTCGCTGGCTAGCCCATCGAGCGCCTTGGCGTCGAGATCAAACAGGCCGGTGGCGAGCGCCGCCCGCAGGCTGCGCTCTTCGCTCGGGTTCTGGCAGGCGTGCAGGATCAGCAACATCTCCCGCGCCTCCGTCTGCTCCAGCACGCTCTCGCGGTTCGACAGATAGACGGAGGCGATGGCGAGGCGCGCCAGCTCCTGCTGCACCAGCTTGCCCTCGGCGCCAGTGCGCACCAGCACGGCGATATCCCCGGCCTTTACCGCCTTGTCACCGATCAGCGCCTTACCCTCGCGGGCCAGGGTCAGCAGGCGGTGGATCTCGGCGGCGGTGGCGCGGGCCATCTTGCTCTGGTAATCCCCCCGATTGAAGGTGGGCTGGCCGGTCAGCTGCCAGCAATGGAGCACTGGGGCGGTAACGCCATCGAGCTGCAGCGCCTTGCTTTTGCCCTGCGCCTCCACCGGCAGGAAGGGGATATCCGCCTCGTAGATAAAGGGTTCCTTGGCCCGCTCGAACAACCCGTTGACCGCCCCCACCAGCGCACTGCTGGAGCGCCAGTTGCGCCCGAGGGTGTAGTGGGCGCTCACATTTCGCCGCGCCTGAATGTAGGTAAAGATGTCGGCGCCGCGAAAGCCGTAGATGGCCTGCTTGGGGTCACCGATCATCAACAGCGCCGTGTCGCTATGGCCGCCGTAGAGGCGATGGAAGATGCGGTACTGCTGGGGATCGGTATCCTGAAATTCGTCGATCATCGCCACCCGATAGGTGGCGCGAATGCGCTCGCAGAGCCTCTCGCCAAGGCTGGAGCCAAGCGCCCCATCGAGGTCTTTCAGCAGGTCATCGAACGAGAGCTGATGGGCTTGGCGCTTGCTGGCCTGCATCCGGCTGCGCACCACTTTGGCCGCCCGTTGCAGGATCAGATCCCGAATGCCGGGGCGGCTCGCCAGCAGCTGGTCGATCTGGCTGAACAGCGGCAGGGTCGGCACGGCGCCCCCCTTCTTGAGGTTCTCCTCCAGCACCGTCTGGCCGAAGCGCTCCAGCTCCTTGGGGATGGCGTAGCCACTGCTCTCGTCCTGCGCCCAGTCGGCTATCTTGGCAAGCCACCCTTCGTAGTTCTTGCCGGTGTAGCGGCTGATCTGGCCGTCTGTCTGGCGGCGGATCTCGTCCACCTGCGCCAGCCATTCACTCTTCACCGCCGCGATGCGGCTCATGGCCGCCTGATGGCGGGTGGCGAGGGTCTCGTCCCCCAGCGCGGGGTGGATCTCCAGCTCGCTGTTGTCGAGCCAGCTGCCCATCTCCCGCAGCAGGGCGGCGGGGCTTGGCCAGAGCGCGCGCACGGCGCTGGCGAGGGCTTTATCCACCGGATAGAACTCGGCTCGCCAGTAGTCGCTCACCGCCTGCAACCTGAGCTGGCTATCGTCGGTAAGAAATTCGGTTTCAAAGAGGGCGCCCGACTCGAAGGCGTTCTGCTTGAGCATCCGCTGGCAGAAGCCGTGGATGGTAAAGACCGCCGCCTCGTCCATCTGCCGCTCGGCGGCCAGCAGGCGACGGGCCGCCAGCTCGTGATCCTCCACCTCGGCCAGCAGCATGTTCAACAGAGCGTCACGGCTATGGCCGCGCATAAAGGCGAGGCGCGCCTCGTGGATGCGGCCACGGATCCGTCCGCGCAGCTCGGCGGTGGCCGCTTCGGTAAAGGTCACCACCAGAATTTCGGTCACCGAGAGCGGCCGCTCGTGGGCGCTCGGCTGACCAGAATCGGCCCCCTCTTCGATGAGCGGGCCGTGGCCCAGCAGCAGGCGCAGGTAGAGACCAGCGATGGTGTAGGTCTTGCCGGTACCGGCGGAGGCTTCGATCAGTCGTTCACCATGGAGGGGAAAACGCAGGGTATTGAGCGGGTTAGCCATTATTTCAGCTCCTCCAGGGTCTTGAGCAGCGGGGTCAGGTGTTCGCGGGCCAGCGCCTGCAACTGACCAAGCACCTCATCATCGAGTTCGGGGAAGCAGCGGGCGACGTAAGGATCTTGCCCCTCCCCGTTGATCATCCAGCCGCCGTTGAAACGGGTGAGGGCCGCCTTGTCGGCCGCCTCCGGCTTGTCGGGATCCTTCTCGATCGCCTTGAGCCAATCCCATGCGGTGTTGGGGAAGAACGGCAGCGGCCGCTTCATCCCCTGCGCCCAGCACGCCACCAGCGCCGCCAGCTTGGGGCGCGCCTCGTCGGCAGCAAGAGCAGGCAGTCGCAGACTCTGTTTGGCATCGAACAACAGGGTGTCGCCGGGGGCGCCACTCAATGAGAGGCAGAGGTGCTGGATCCAGCCCAGCAGCAGATCCTTGCCGTTGAAGCTGCCGGGTTTGACCACCAGCAAGCGCCCCTTCTGAGTGTCGATCCACCCTTGCAGCTGGCCCTGAGTGAGGGAGATATCGATCTCCACCGCCTGTTTTTCTGACTCATTGGCCGCAACCCATGGCCGCAGCCGATCCGCCAGCTTGCCCATCTCGGCATCCAGATCGTCCAGCAGCAGGCTGCCGAACCACCCTTGCGGCAGCAGGCCGGTGAGCTGCAACCGCTCGCGACGCTCGGTACTTTCACCTTCCGCCAGATGGGCATCGAGCAGCAGATCTTTCAGCTGATAATGTTGCAGGCCATCCAGCTCGAACGGCTCGCTGTCCTCGATGTTGGCTTCGTTCAGCTCAAACCACACCTTGAGGCGACGGTTGAGGAAATATTTGGTGGGCTGGCGATAGAAGCGCAGCAGCTCCGCCAGCTCCAGCCCCTGCTCCTTGCCCCATTCGGGGGGCAAAGGCAGCTCGCCGCTCTGGAAGTTGGCCGCGCCGCGCACCGGATTGAGGGCGGGCAACCAGTCGGCGGCATAGGTAAAGAGGCGTGAACCAGGCTCCGGATAGAAGTAGTTGCGGCTGTAGGGGGTGAGCGGGTGCGCCACCATCAGGTGGTTGAGCAGCCGCTTGCCGGAGGTTTCGTCATCGAGATCCTCATCCCCCGCCAGCACAAAGCCCTGCCGCACATAGTCGATCAGCTCCGCCAGCAGCACCGACGGCACCTTGTCGCTGTTGTCCTGCGCGCTGAAGCCCTGATAGCTGATATAGAGCCCCTGCTGAGCGCTGAGCAGCGCCTCGAGGAAGAGGTAGCGGTCATCATCGCGACGGGAGCGATCCCCACGCCGCGACGCTACCGCCATCAGGTCGAACCCCATGGGGGCAAGGGTGCGCGGGTAGACGCCATCGTTCATGCCGAGCAGACAGACCTGCTTGAAGGGGATGGAGCGCATCGGCATCAGGGTGCAGAAGTTGACCTGACCGGCGAGGAAGCGCTGGCTGGAGCGGGACTCCCCCAGCACGCTGCCGAGGTAATCCTGCAACAAGTCGGCGGTAATGGGCTGCTCGAAACGGGCCTCGCCGAGCCGGGTCTGCCACTCGACCAGCTGGCTGCGAATCAGCTGGAGTTGACGCTCTTCATCCTCGTCGGCCAGATAGAAGCGCTCCAGCAGCGCCAGCAGGCAGGCGTTCCACTCGGCCAGCGGCTGCGCCTGTTGCAGGCGGGGCAAAAACTCGGCCAGCGAGTCGACAAACCAGGCGAGCTTGCCAAGTGCCAACCCCTGCTGCCCCTCGATGTCGGCGTAGGGCAGAATGCCCGCCACCGGCTCGCCGTCGCCCATGGCAAAACCGAGCAGCATGCGGCGCAGGCCGAACAGCCAGCTGTTGCCGGACATGGGCGGAAGATCGAAACAGACGGGGTAGCCGTCGTTCAGCCCCCAGCGGATGCCGGTCTCCTGCACCCAGACCCGCAGCTGGTTGAACTCGTCGTCATCCAGCTCGAAACGGCGCAGCACGGCGGGCACCTCGAGAATGGCGAGCAGCTCGCCTGCCCCGAAGCGGGCATTGGGCAGCCTGAGCAGGGCGAGGAAGCTTTGCAGCAGGGGGCTCTCCTGACTCGCCGCCCGATCCGATACCGCAAACGGGATCTGACCGCGCGCGCCAAACACCGCCTGAATGTAGGGGCCGTAGCTGTTCACATCCGGCATCATCACCACCACATCTTTCGGGGTGAGGGTCGGATCCTGCTCGAACAGCGCCAGCAGCCGGTCGTGCAGCACCTCGAGTTCGCGCATCGGGCCATGGCAGGCGTGGATCTGCAAGGATCCATCCGCCGGATCGATGGGGCTCTTGTGATGGCTGCTGTCGAGATCGAACTGACCAGCGCCTCGCTCGGCCAACTCCAGCACATCCTTCTGGATGGCGCGCAGCAAGCTGACATTGCCCTTGGCATCCAGCTCGTCGATATCGACGAAGGCCTCGATTTGCGGTACCTCCAGCTCCATCAGCTGGTGCAGGTAGTCACGCCCCAGTTTGCCCATGGAGGCGAGCAGCGGGTTGGCGGGGCCCTGCAACGTCTCGATATCGGTGCCGGGTTTGAGCTTGTTCTCCAGCCGAGCCAGGGTCTTGCGATCCAGCAGATCCCCCCAGTAGTAACGGCAGGGGTTGGTGACGAACAGGTGTACCTCCACCTCAGGCCGACTGCCGAGGGCCAACAGCGCCTCCACATAGCGCGGCGGCAGCGCCGAGATGCCGAACACGAAGACCCGCTGCGGCAGCTTGCCCGGCAGATCGGCGGTGCGCGCCAGCTCGTGGATAAACTCCTCGTAGAGGTTGGCGCGGTGGTAACCGCTCGGAGAGAGCGCCAACGTGCGGGCCACCAGCTCGCGCCACAGCTCCGGCTGCCAATCCTGACCGCTCACCCCGGCCAGCTCCTGACTCAATCCTTCCCCCTCTTCCCAACGGGCGATCCAGTCCGGCCGGTAGACCAGATACTGGTCAAAGAGATCCGCCACCTTCTGGCAGAGCTGCCACAGCCGCACCTGCTCGGGATCCTGGGCGGGATCCTCGTCCTCTCCACCGCCCAGATAGGCGGCGAGCGGGGCAAAGGCGGGGCGATCCAGCAAGGCAGGCATAATGGTCATCAGTTGCCAGCTCATGGATCCCTTGTTGTAGGGGCTCTGGCGCGGCACATCTGCCAGCACCCGGGTGAACATCTCCCAGATAAAGCTGGCGGGCAGCGGAAAGTCGATATTGGCGGCAATGCCAAACGCTTTGGCTAGCTCCAGCTTGAGCCACTGGGCCATGCCCGGACTCTGCACCAGGATCTGCTCCCGATCGAAGGGGTGAGAGAGAGGGGCCTGCCGGATGCGGCTCACCAGCAGCTCTTTGAGCAGATCCAGCTGATTGGAGTGGTAGAGGGTAAACATGAGCAATTCCCGCCTGTGGATGAGAGGGGGCGAGGGAAAAGGCAAGCCATTTCCGTCACTTCACAAGAGTGAGAATTGTCGGGGATCGAGGGGGAAGATGCAAAAGGCTCTTGTGGCCAGCAGGCGGGCAAACCGCTGAACCATGAGGGGCGCCGCAGATTTGTGCCGTCACCTCACCTACCCGGAAAACGCAGACAGAAAAAAGCCGGTGCAGTTGCACCGGCCAAAAGGCATTGGAAAACTCAAACTGACTGGCTGTTACCAGTTTTTGCCGAGACGGGCATCCACACTGAAAGCCCCTGCTCCGGCCGCCGCCAGCGCCAGGAAACCACCGGCCACTGAGACGTTCTTCATAAACATCAGCATCTGCATCTGTTCGGCAGGCTGATAATGGAAAATAAAGGCAGCCATCAGGGTGAAACCGGCCAGCAGCACGGAGAGGCTGCGGGTAAAGAGACCGAGCACGACGGCAAGGCCACCACCCAGCTCAAGCAGGATCACCAGCGGCAACATAAAGCCGGGCACACCCATCGCTTCCATATAGCCCTGAGTACCGGCATACCCGCCGATCTTGCTCCAGCCCGCCATTACGAACATCAGCGCCAGCAGTACACGACCCGCCAGCAGCGCTACATCTTTCATCTTGTCCATTTCATATTCCTCGTTTGTGTCACATCACCGCTGACTGCTTCAGGGTAGGTCAAATAACAGGGCTTGGCTGGCACTGGTCGCAACCAGCTCCCATCGGTATTCATCACGACTGAGTACCCCGTCGCCGGGTCGGGCAGCCAGACCGTTGGCGGCAAGCTCCCCTGAAATCATCTGCAGGTAACCGTGTCGGCCAGCCAGTGCCCATTCGAGCGTCTCGCCCGGGGCCAGTTCCAGCCGCCATATGCGGGCCTGTTGGCGGATCCGCAGCGATCCCGCCTCGCCATCCGGTGACGCCACCAGCGTCATGCCCGGTCTGGACTCGATCTTCTTCTGCTGATATCCGGGTGGCGTGCCGAACTCGTTCGGCTCGATCCAGATCTGCAACAGGGAGAGAGGATCCGTCTGCGAGGGGTTGTACTCACTGTGGCGGATCCCGCTGCCTGCGCTCATCAGCTGGAAATCCCCTGCCGGGATCTGCTCGGCATGGCCGAGGCTGTCCTTGTGCTCTATGGTGCCTTGCAGCACGCAGGTGAGGATCTCCATATTGGCGTGAGGGTGGGTGGCGAATCCGCCACCCGGCGCGACCAGATCCTGATTGATCACCCGCAGTACCGAGTGCCCCATCCACTCCGGGTCATAGTAGTGACCGAAGGAGAAACTGTGGCGCGCGTCCAGCCAGCCAAAGTTGGCCTTGCCCCGCGCTTCTGCGGCTCTCAATTGCATCATGGTCTGCTCCTCATCTACCGGGACGGTTGATTAACGCTGTTTGCCGCTACCGATGCCGAACGGAATACGGTATTCGCTGCTCTGGTCAGCCAGGCTGACAGTCAGGTTGCCCTGGGTGCGGCTCGGGATCCGCACCTGCTGGGTGCCAGTCAGGTTGGCGTGGACTGATGCCAGCAGATCACCAGACTCATCACGCACTTCCAGCATCGGATTGGCTTTGCCATCCATTGCGGCAGTGGCGTTCCAGTTCACAAACAGCACGCCGGGCATGGCATTGAAGTCAGCCGGTACGGAAGCTTGGGCGAAACCTGTGGTCATCAGGCCTGCAACGGCCAGCATCTTGATTACGTTTTTCATGTTCATTCACTCTCTTGTTTTATATGTCATTGCCAAGGCCTTTTCGGCCAGAATCAATGCATCCATGCAAGAGGTTATTCAAATAGTGTGTTGTTCTTTCACCGACATCAGACAGACCGATTTGGTGTGTCACAGTGCGGAACTACCCGCATATTTGGCCGCTCGACGTTCCTGCCTAAGCGTTGATTGAATATTAAAGTGACATGACCTAACTTGTTAGCGAGATAAACTGGCAAACATATTCAAAAAAATTGAAGGTGAGGAATGGCCAAGGAATCGAACAAGGAACGGGCGCTGACCCTGGAGGCAATCCGGGTACTGGATGCCATCGACCGCCGCGGCAGCTTTGCGGCGGCGGCCGACGAGCTGGGCAAGGTCCCCTCGGCATTGAGCTACACAGTGCAGAAGCTGGAGGATGAACTGGATGCCATGCTGTTTGACCGCAGCGGCCACCGCACCAAGTTCACACCGGCGGGGCGCATGCTGCTGGAGCGCGGCCGGGTACTGCTGGAGGCAGCCGAGCATCTGGTGGGAGAGACCCGGGCGCTGGCCCGTGGCTGGGAGACCGACATCACAGTCGCCGTCGATGCACTGGTCCCGGTGCAGGCCCTCTACCCCTTGGTGGAGAAGCTGGCCGAGCAGACCGATACCCGACTGCGGCTGCGGGCCGAGGTGCTGGCGGGTAGCTGGGAGTGTCTGGAAGATGGTCGCGCCGACCTGCTTATCTCCTCCATCAATCCGGACATCATGATGACCGGCATCAAGCATCAGGTGATCAAGGACGAGGTGATGCTCTACGTCGCCCATCCCGATCATCCGCTACATCAGGAGCCAGAACCCTTGGCCGACGAGACCCTGCGCCGCTACCGCGCCATCGCGGTCGCCGATACCGCGCTGCGCAAGCCGGTGCTCACCTACCGCCTGCTGGACAAGCAGCCGCGCCTCACCGTCAGCACCATGACGGAGAAACGGGATGCCCTGCTGGCAGGGATCGGGGTCGGCACCATGCCACAGAGCTGGATTGAGGAGGACATCCGGGCCGGACGACTCAAGGTGATCAGCCCCGAATATCGCCATCAGATCCAGGTCGTGCTGGCCTGGCGGCGAGACACCATGGGCAAGGCCAAAAGCTGGCTGGTGCGGGAGATCCCAAAACTGTTTGCAGCTGGTGAGAAATGAGATCCCGTTAACAGAAATGTTAATTGCATGCCTCACTTGACGCCCAATATCTTTGCTGATTTCATAGCCGCCTCATTGAACCCATGGAAGCTGTAGAAAATGAAAAAGAGTTTGCTGGTTGCCCTCACCACCCTGCCCCTGTTTGCCAATGCCGGCCTGATGGATTCGCTGACCGACAGCGTCACCAGCAGCGTCAAGGATGCGGCCAGCACTGCCGTATCCGGTGCCATGGACAGCGCATCCAACGAAGCCATCAAAAAGGCGCTGGATATCAAAGAAGGCGGCTCCAACAAGCAGGCAGTCAAAGAGAAACTGGGCGCTCCTGCCTCTACCAAGACCGAGGCCGGTCTGGAAGTGTGGACCTATGACCTGGATGCCCTGAAGAAGGCCTCTCCGCTGCTGGCAGAAACCACCAAAACCCTGCTGAAAGATACCGACGCAGCCAAGAAAAACGTGGTCATCAAGTTCGAAGGCGAAACCGTCAAGAAAGTAGACCTGACCGACAAGGCTCAGGGCTAAGTTCGCTCGTCCGGTGAAGTCGGTTGCACACCCGCACCGGCACAGATAGCAAGAGGGGGAGCATCAGGCTCCCCTCTTTTATTGGCTATCACCAGCGTTTAACCAATCTGCTACTCAACGCAGTAAACACAAAAAGGGTGGCCTCGGCCACCCTTGGGTTGATAACAGCTGGCGCTGTTACTGGTTCGCTTCGGCGAACTGCTTCATCGCTTCGGCGTGCTTGGTCATACCGGCGGCACGCTCGTTGAGCTTCTTGATAAACTCCGCCTTCTTGGCCGGATCTTCAATGCGGTCATAACGTTGCTGCAGGTTGGCCTGGATCTGCTCCGGGGTCATGTTCTGCATGCGGGCCATCTTGTCGTGGCGACCACCGTGGTGTTTGCCACCCATCATGCCACCACCGTCCATCGGGCAATCCACCATGGCACCGGGCTGGCCAGTGGGGGCTGCTTCACTGGCTGCATAGGCACCCAGCGGCAGGCCAAGGATCAGGGTGGCGGTCAGCAGGGTTTTGGTCAGCTTTTTCATGGTCTATCTCCTGTAGGGATGATTCTGGTTCGGCGCTCTTGCCTTGCCCTCAAGTAAACACCCTATCGGTGTCTGAACTTTGCCAGCATCGCCCTTTTTTGTAGCAGAGTGTGGCATCGTGCGGATCTGGCACACTTTGACACAAACCGCCGTCCGGATTTTCGTATACTCGGGCCAACGCCAAGAAGGGGAGGTATTCATGAACCAGGGCAACACCCACATTCTGGTGGTCGACGACCACAGCGAGATCCGCGATCTCTTGAAACGCTTTCTGGAACAGCACGGCCTGCGGGTCAGCTGCGCCCGGGATGGCAAGGAGATGAAGCGACTGCTGGAGGAGCGGGAGTTCGACCTGCTGGTGCTGGATCTGATGATGCCGGGTGAAGATGGTCTGACCCTCTGCCGCGAGCTGCGGGTCAAATCGAACCTGCCCATCATCATGCTCACTGCCATGGGGGAAGAGACCGACCGCATCATCGGATTGGAGATGGGGGCCGATGACTATCTGGCCAAGCCCTTCAACCCGCGCGAGCTGCTGGCGCGGATCAAGGCGGTGATGCGCCGCACCCAAGCCGAGACACAACCTGCCGCTGACACCCTGACCCGGGATCTGCGCTTCGATCGCTGGCTGCTCGACGTCAATCGCCGGGAGCTGGTCGATGAGGATGGGGTGGGCCTCAGCCTCTCCACCGCCGAATTCGATCTGCTCAAGGTGTTTCTCGAACGCCCGCAACGGGTGCTGAGCCGGGATCAACTGCTGGATCTGGCCCGTGGCCGCGAGGCGGTGGCCTTCGATCGCGCCATCGATACTCTGGTGAGTCGACTGCGCCGCAAGCTGGAGCGGGATCCCAAGAATCCGGAGCTGATCAAGACCATCTGGGGTGGCGGCTATATGTTCTCCGCCGACGTGACGCAGGCATAAGCGGTGACCTTTTTGAAACGACTGTGGGCAAAAATATGGCCCAAGGGGCTGACAGGCCAGATCATTCTGGTGGCGCTGGCGGGGCTGATCCTGATCCAGCTGCTCAGCATCCAGATCTACCGCTCGGATCGGGAGGAGGCGCTTGGCTTCGTCAACAGCCGCAACGCCATGCAGCGGATCATCTCGGTGGTCAGGCTGCTCTCTCTATCACCCCCATCTCTCTATGACGAGATCCTCAAGGCGAGCCGCAGCGAAACCCTGCTGCTGCGCCTCTCAGACGAACCACTGCAACCGGATAATCGCAGCCCCCGCTTCGAGCAGCTGGTGCGCTCTCGGCTCGGCTACCCGCAGGGTCTCACCATAGAGATCAGCGCCGAGCTGAAAGAGGATGCCCAGCGCAGCAAAGCCTGGGAGCATCACGCCCGCATGATGCGGGATCGCAAGGGGCCACCGCCCCCATCACGCGACATGCGGCTCTATGGCTCCATCGAACTGCCGCAGGGAGGTTGGCTGCAGTTCAGCTCACTGGTCGACAAGGAGGCGGGCAGCTGGTCGTGGCAAACCACCCTCAATCTTATGCTGGTCGCCAGTCTGGTGATCGGGCTGATGGTGCTGCTGTTTCGCCGTGCCACTCGCCCGCTCAAGCAGCTGGCAGGCAACGCAGATCGGCTCGGACGGGGCGAGGATATCGAGCCCTTGAAAGAGGAGGGGCCGACCGAGATCCGCGAATCGATTCAGGCCTTCAACCGGATGCACACCCGGCTCGACCGCTTCGTGCAGGACAGAACCCGAATGCTGGCGGCCATCTCCCACGATCTGCGCACCCCCATCACCAGCCTGCGGCTGCGTACCGAATTTCTGGCCGATAGCGAGGACAAGGAGCGGATCCAGCAGACCCTGCAACAGATGGAGCAGATGCTGGCGGCGACCCTCAGCTTTGCCCGCGAGGAGGGACAGCAGGAGGCTACCCGCGAGCTGGATCTGGTCAGCCTGTTGGTCAGCCTGTGCGATGACTACGCTGATACCGGCCAGCCGGTCACCTGTCTGGCGGAGGGCAAAGAGGTCTACGCCTGCCGGGCCAACACCCTGCGCCGGGTGCTGCAGAACCTGATCGGCAACGCCATCAAATATGCCGGCAGCGCCGAAGTGTCGCTGGAGCGCTGCAAGGAGGAGCTGTTGATCCGGGTCTGTGACAACGGGCCGGGAATCGATCCTGCGCGGCTGGAGGATGTATTCAAACCCTTTGTGCGGCTCGATGAAGCGCGCAATACCGAGTCCGGCAGTGTCGGGTTGGGGCTCTCCATTGCCCGTACCCTGGTGCATCAGCACGGCGGCGAACTGACCCTGCTCAATCGGCCACAAGGTGGGCTGGAGGCGCGGATCAGCCTGCCGCTGTAAGTAGTCACTCTATCCGCCGACCTTGTCATGGCGCCGTTTACATCATGCAAACTTCATCATTTGAGCGCTTGTTCTTCGATCAGAAAGACGGTGATAATCTGTGACCACGGGACGGTATACGGCAACGGATTGGAGCAAGGATGGCCTCTTCCAGGACAGGAGTCATAGTCAGTATCGGATGGGGGCTCCTGCTGCTCGCCCTTGCCCTGCCTGCCTGGACCAAAGCCCCGGAAGAGCCGATCATCATTACCAACTCCAAAGCCTGGCAGCCCTTCTCCTATATCAATGAGTCGGGCCAGCCGGATGGCCTGCTGATCGATTTGTGGCGTGAATATGCCAGGGTCACCGGCCAGAAGATCGAGTTCAGGCTGGTCGACTGGCAAGGCTCTCTCGACCTGCTCCATGAGGGGAAAGCGGATGTTCACGCCGGACTGCTCTGGTCACCGGAGCGGGACAAACTGTTCGACTATGGCCGGCCTCTCGCCCAGCTCGACTCCCAACTCTTCTTCTCGAGCGAACTGCGCGGCACCGATGTCCACTACTACCTGCTCCATGAAACGGTCGGTGTGGTAGCCGGTGGCTACGAGGAGTATTACGCCAGACGCTACTTCCCCGGCACCCAACTGCAGACCTTCGACGACAATGACACCCTGCTGGCGGCGGCCTTTCGGGGCGACATTAAGGCCTTTATCGCCGATCTGCAGGTCGCCAACTTCTACATCTATACCTCGGACGATCCCACCCGCTTTATTCCGGTTCGCCACCTCTATACTGACCAGATCCGCTTTGCGGTGAGAAAGGGCGACCTTGCCCTGTTAAACCGGCTGGAAGAGGGGTTCGCCAAGCTCAAAGAGAGCGATCGGGAGCGGATCATCCGCAAGTGGATGCATGTCGAAACCGTCTACCCCATCCATCTCGGTCCCTGGCTACTGCTTGCTGGGGCATTGATCATGGTGGCCTACATAGTGCAATTGCGCCGCGCCGTTGCCAGCCGCACCACCGAGTTGAGCCGCGCCAACGCCAGACTGGAGAAACAAGCCAGTACCGACCCCCTGACCGGCCTGCTCAACCGACGGGCATTCATGCCTGCCATGGAGCAACAGCTGGCAAGTGGGGATCCCTGTGCTCTGCTGCTGTTCGATGTGGATCACTTCAAGGAGACCAATGACCGCTTTGGTCATGGCATCGGGGATCTGTTGCTGGAAAAGCTGGCCACGACTGTGACCAACCTGTTGCCCGAAGAGGCTCTGCTGGCCCGCATCGGCGGCGAGGAGTTTTGCCTGCTGCTGCCGCTGGCCACGCTGGCAGAGACAGAGCAGTGGGCCAAACGCCTCTGTCAGGAGTGCAATCAACAAACTCTGTACACCGACAATAGTGCAGTGACACTATCCATCAGCACCGGGGCAGTCTGGGTAGCCGCAGAGAGAGAGGCTGATGCCGACCAGCTACTACGGCAGGCTGATGCCCTCATGTATCAGGCCAAGGGACGGGGGCGCAATACCTGGCAAGCCGCCTCCTATCAGGCATAGCACCCTGACGGACGCGCAATAAAAACGGCCACCATCAGAAGATGGCGGCCGCATGACAGGTTCCCTATCAGAAGTTGTAGGTCACGCCCAGGTTGTAGCGGCGACCATCCAGTACAGTGCCATAGCTGCTGTAATCCACCATCTTGTCGAACAGGTTATAGACCCCGGCGGTCAGATCCAGATGCTTGTTGGCCTTGTAGACCAGGCCCATGTCAAAGAAGGTGTAGGAAGGAGTCCCCTCCGCCATCTTGACCCGGCTCAGGTACTCGGAGGTCTCGCCACGGAAGTTTACCCGTGACCAGAGGCTGAGATCCTCGGTGGTTTGCCAGTCAACACTGCCGTTGAACATGTGACGGGGCATCTGGTTGAGGGCATGACCCGCCAGTGGACCACTCTTCTGCTCGGACTGGGTAAAGGTGTAGCTGGAGCTGACCGACCAATCCTCATTGATGGCCCAATCCATCATCCCCTCGACACCGCGCATGTTCGCCTTGTCGACGTTGACCCGATCACTGATGAAGTCATAACTGTGACCATTGAGGGTACAGGCGGGATCACTCTTGCTGGTGCAGCGACGCACTTCGGAGATCTTGTTCTTGAAGTCGGTGTTGAACAGGGTAACCCCGGCGTTGAAGCCCTGATGACCGTTCCACAGCAGGCCGATCTCTTCACTCACGCTAGTCTCGGGTTTGAGGTCCGGGTTACCGACCAGCATACCATCCAGGCTGCCACCACCGGTGACCTGACCCCAGTTGGCCGCCGACATTCGCAAGTCAGGAGAGCGGTAACCGGTCGATACGCCTCCTTTCAGGGTCCAGCTATCATCCAGATGCCAAACGCCGTAGAGACGCGGGCTCCAGTGAGAACCGTAGTTCTGGTCCCGATCCATGCGGGCGCCACCGGTCAGGGCAAAGCTGTCAGTGAGTGACCACTCATCCTCGACAAACATCGCCCAGCTCCAGCGGGTCAGCTGCTCGGCAGGGTTGGCCACTTTCAGGGTATTGCCCTGATCGTGCAGATCCTCATAACGATACTGCCCACCGACGCTCAGGTAGTGATCCCCCAGAATGAACTGGGTGTGGGTATCGGCGATGGTGTTGGTGAGCTCCATCTGGCGGCCGGGATTGGTGTTGGTCTCCTGCTGCAGATAGCTGCTGGAAGAGCCGAAATCATACTGACCATCATGGGTCAGCGCATAGTTGGTGCGCTCGTATCGGTTAAGGCTATCTTTCGCCTTGGCAGCCAGCGAATTGCCGGCCGTGCGATCCCGATCCTGCAGACTACGACTGGCTTCCAGATCGAAGCGGTTATGGTCATCAGGCTTGAAGCTGAGCACCGCCGTGCCACTGCGAGTCTCTTGCTCGGCAAAACCCTGGGTAAATTTGTCTTCACCACGATGAGCAAGCTGACCGTGGAAACGCAGCCCCAACACGCCATCGATCAGTGAACCTGCGGTATAGGCATCGGTCTGGAAGCTATTGCCGGCATCCTTGTTCTCCTGGAAGGTCGAATCAGCGTGAACCGAGCCCTGCCAAGCCAGACCGGTGGTCTTGCGGGTAATGACGTTAATCACGCCCCCCATGGCATCGGAACCATAACGGGATGACATGGGACCACGGACGACCTCAATGCGCTCAATCGCCTGCAGTGGCGGCAGCCAGCCCTGCTCGATACCCGGACCATCGCTGTTCGGGCGAGTGCCACGGCTATCCACCTTCTTGCCATCAACCAGCATCAGGGTGTATTTCGAGCCCATACCGCGAATGCTGATATCACTGCTGCTGCCACCACCGGTCACCACCACACCGGGAACATCCTTCAGGGCGTCAGTCACATCGCGATAGGCCCGCTTTTCCAGCTGCTCACGGGTAATCACGGAGATGGAGGCGGCAGAGTCTTCAATCTTCTGCTGGAAGCCGGAAGCGGTGACGACCATCACCTCTTGTTCGGCAGCATAGGCCTGGGTCGCAAGAAGGGAGCAGATCAACAAGGCAAGCTTGTTCGGTTTCACTGTTGTCATGTTTTAGCCTGAACATTATTAGTAGGAAGGTGACGTATTCCCTTACTTCACTCATTACAACGCCCTAGCATCCGGCCAGACGCAGCATTAGAAAAGGCTCATTTGAAAAGCACTTTATTAATCAGCCCGCATTGTAACGACCTCGCCAGAATCATTCAAACAATAATCATTATCATTTGATTCATGTGGTATTCCTGCAGCAGAATCGCTCATTCTTGATAAGAGACTGTTTTAATGGAATAAATCCATAAGCAAAAAAGGGGATTACACAAACAAGTGGAAGCGATGACGTACCGTTGCAAGATGGCCTGATTTAATCGTCATGCAGGTGGGGTGTGATGCGATACAGAGCTGGAAACAGTAGCAAGAGCGCCAACAGGGGAAGGTATTGCCATCGCGGTGGGATGTCGGCAGCTCACCAGCAGGCTAAAAACATCAAAACCCAGTCGTCAGACTGGGCTTTGTGTTGGTTCTGGTGTGCAAACCAGTGGGACTTATGGGCAAAAACCGCCCATAGCAAAAAGGCCTTCCCATCAGGGAAGGCCTTCAAATTAGTGGCGGAGCGGACGGGACTCGAACCCGCGACC